>DAIMZU010000464.1:0-3332 GCA_036733845.1 Ramlibacter sp. | reverse complement strand
GATTGAGAGACTTAGAGATTACACCTTACCAGATTGGGACGAAGGAGGGCTCCGACCTGCGGCGCCAGCGGCACGATGTGCAGCCGCTTCATCTTCATGCGTTCGGCGGGCATCCGCCATTCCGCGACGACGTGCTTGGGTTCGATCTGGTCCACTGGCTTGTGCCCAGGCACGGGAAATACTTCCGCTCTAGCCGGCTCATGACGGCTTCGGCATACCTCGCATGCCGCCCTGTGGACCACCTCGAGTGCCAGGCACGAGCCACGGCTTCGAACGCTGACTCCTGTGCGATCAGCAGAGCAAGCTTCGCCTCCCGCTTCTCGTCCGCAGGATCAATGCCGGCCTGCACCTTGTCGCGAGCTTGGTCCCGGGCGGCACGCGCCTGCTCAAGGCCGACTTCCGGGTACGAGCCAAGGAGCAGCACTTTCTCGCGGCCCCGGATGTAGTAGCGCCACTGCCAGGAGCGCTGCCCGCTCGGTGTGACAAGGACGAAGAGCGAGTTGCCGTCGAACACCTTGTACGGGCGCTCTCGTGTGATCAGGTCGGCCAGTTGTTGGTCGGTGAGACGGCAGTCCGGCTGCCGGGGTCGGCGTTGAGTGGTGGTGGTTGCGGTCGTTTCAGACATCTTTCGGGTCCTCCCGTTGGAAGAAAAGTACCCCGATAGCCGCTGTCTCGATACCCCGGTTCGTACCCCGATGAGGTGCTGGATCGTCATCGACGTCCGTGGACCTCAGAAGACATAAAGCCCTGATTTCTCAGGGCTTTATGCTGCTTGGGGGACTTCGATGGACCCCTGTGGACAGGGTCCTGGCGGAGCAGGAGCAACTCGCATCCTCGATGCCCGCACGCGGCATCTGGTAGCTGATGTTCACCGGGAAATGTCACCCGACTGTCACCAAGCAGATTTCAGCCTCGCCAATTCGCTACACCTTTAGAAGCAAAGAATCTAGGCAAGGCGCGGAAGAGTGGTTGGTAGGCCGTGCTGGGCTCGAACCAGCGACCAAGGGATTATGAGTCCCCTGCTCTAACCAACTGAGCTAACGGCCCGCCTGTGCCGATTGTAGGCGGCTCACTTGTTGTGACTGAGCGCGTTGCTGACCAGCCGGGAGGTGATGTCCACGATCTGGATCATGCGGTCGTAGGGCATCCGGGTCGGTCCGATGACCCCGAGGGTTCCGACGACCTGGCCGTCGACCTCGTAGGGGGCGCTGACGATCGAGAGTTCCTCGAAGGGCACGACCTGGCTTTCGCCGCCGATGAAGATGCGCACCCCCTCGGCCTGGCTGGAGATGTCGAGCAGGCGCATGAGCTGAGTCTTCTGCTCGAACAGTTCGAAGGCGCGGCGCAGGTGGCTCATGTCGCTGGAGAAGTCGCTGACCGACAGCAGGTTGCGCTCGCCCGAGATGACGACCTCGTCCTGGGCCTGCGTCATGGCCTCGGTGCTTGCATCGACTGCCGTTTTCATGAGCTGGGCGATTTCGCCGCGCAGGGTCTCGACCTCGGACTTGAGGCGCTCGCGGACCTGCTCGATGGCCAGCCCGGCGTAATGGGCATTGAGGTAGTTGGAGGCCTCGACGAGCTGCTGCTGGGTGTAGTCGGCGTCGGTGAAGACGACGCGGTTCTGGACGTCGCCGTCGGGGGAGACGATGATGACCAGGTAGCGCTTTTCCGACAGGCGCAGGAATTCGATGTGGCGAAAGACCGAACTGCGCCGCGGCGCCATGACCACGCCCACGAAATGAGACAGGTTGGACAGCAGGTGCGCGGCGTTGGCGATGACGCGCTGCGGCTGGTCGGGGGCCAGGCTGGCCGCCGGGATCTGCTCACGCTGGACGGTGAGCATGGTGTCCACGAACAGCCGGTAGCCGCGGGCGGTGGGGATGCGGCCGGCCGAGGTATGGGGGCTGGCGATCAGGCCCATGTCCTCGAGGTCGGACATGACGTTGCGGATGGTGGCCGGGGACAGTTCGAGCCCCGAGGCACGCGAGAGCGTGCGGGATCCCACGGGTTGCCCGTCGGCGATGTATCGCTCGACCAGGGCTTTCAACAACAACTTCGCGCGGTCATCGAGCATGTTGGGGGGCTTTCGACGCGATTCTAATGATGTAATCTTTCCAGATGAATTCCCGCTTCCGCCATGTGGCGCTGATCGGAAAGTACCCTGTCTCCGCCGCGACCGGCGGCGGCGGGACGCCGCGCGCCGCCCTGGAGGACATTGCCGGGCTCCTGACTGCCCTCGGTTGCGAGGTCGCCCTCGAGAAGGAAACCGCGGCCCACGCGGGCATCCACGCCCTGCCCACGCTCGACGTCGCAGGCATCGGCCGCGACTGCGACCTGGGCCTGGTGGTCGGCGGCGACGGCACCATGCTGGGCATCGGCCGCAAGCTGGCGCCCTTCGGGGTACCGCTGATCGGCATCAACCAGGGCCGGCTGGGCTTCATCACCGACGTCCCCCTGGAGGACGTGCGCACCTGCCTGCCTCCCATGCTGGCCGGCGAGTACGACGAAGACTGCCGCAGCCTGATGAAGGCCTGCGTCATGCGAGAGGGCCAGTGCGTGTTCGACGCGCTGGCCATGAACGACGTGGTCGTCAACCGCGGCGCCACGTCGGGCATGGTGGAGCTTCGGGTCGAGGTCGACGGGCATTTCATCGCGACCCAGCGCGCCGACGGCCTGATCGTTGCCTCCCCCACGGGCTCGACCGCCTATGCGCTGTCGGCCGGGGGGCCACTGTTGCATCCGTCCAATCCGTCCTGGGTGCTGGTGCCGATCGCGCCGCACACGCTCTCCAACCGGCCCATCGTGCTCAGTGACGCGAGCGAGATCGCGATCGAGGTGGTCGCCGGCCGCGACGCCAGCGCCAATTTCGACATGCAGTCGCTCGCCTCGCTGCTGCACGGCGACCGCATCACCGTTGCGCGCTCGGAGCACCGGGTGCGTTTCCTGCATCCGCGTGGCTGGAGCTATTTCGACACGCTCCGCGAAAAACTCCACTGGAACGAGGGGGGCTCGTGAGCCTTCGCCGCATCGCCCTGCGCGACTTCGTCATCGTCCGCGAACTCGAACTCGACCTGTCCGGCGGCTTCACCGTGCTGACCGGCGAGACCGGCGCGGGCAAGTCCATCCTGATCGACGCGCTGCAGCTGGCGCTTGGCGCGCGGGCGGACGCCGGCGCCGTGCGCGAGGGCGCGGCGCGCGCCGACATCTCCGCCGAATTCGACCTGCCCCCCGCCTTGCTGCCTTGGCTCGACGCGGCCGGCTTCGACACCGCCGACACGCTGCTGCTGCGCCGCAGCATCGATGCCCAGGGCAAGAGCCGCGCCTGGATCAAC
>DAIMZU010000463.1:0-3332 GCA_036733845.1 Ramlibacter sp. | reverse complement strand
CAAGCCCATCGGCGTCGATGCAGTGAGCCAGGCAATCGGGCGTGCCCTGCGAGGTGCCGGCATCTCACGCGGTTGCCATTCGTTGCGTCACACGCTGGCCTGTCGCCTGGTCAACAGCGGCAGTTCGATCAAGGAGGTCGCCGATGTGCTTCGGCATCGATCGCTGGACACCTCGTTGATCTACGCCAAGCTCGACTTGCAACTGCTTGCCGAGGTCGCTCTGCCTTGGCCTGGGAGTGCATCATGAGCGCCGCAGCATCGGCGAACATCGACCTCACCGCCAAGGTGGAGCAATACCTGGCTGAACGCCTGCGCCTCGGGTTCAAGCCGTGCTCCTCTGATCTCGCTGTGCGCAGCTTCACTCGCTTCATGGTCGGAGAGGGACGCGACATCGCGTTGACGGTAGACGTGATGCTCCAGTGGGCGCACCAGGTACAGCCTCGGTATCTCGTGGGCGGCCGGGCCAATGTCGACACGGCAGCGCGCCGACTGGCAACGCTGCGCCCCTTCATGCGCTGGCTCCAGCAGTTCGATCCGACTGTCGAAGTTCCTGACGATTCCAGCTTCGGTCCGATCCCGCGCCGCGTGGCGCCTCACATCTACAGCGAAGCCGAGATCGCGGCATTGATCGTTGCTGCCCGCCGACTCGGCCCCTCGGATGGCCTTCGTGCCACCACCTATGCAACGCTGTTCGGTCTGATCGCATCGGCCGGGCTTCGGGTCTCTGAAGCGATCAACCTGGCCGACTCGGATGCAGATCTGGACGGCGGCATCCTGACCATACAGCAGACCAAGTTTGGCAAGTCCCGCATGGTGCCGCTGCACCCCAGCGTGATCGGTCCGATGGCAGCCTACCGGGCCTTGCGCCGCCAGTACGTGCCTGCGAAGCCGCAGATGACATTCTTCGTGGGCTCGCGTGGCGTGCACCGGGGTGAACCGCTGGGAGATCGGCAGGTGCATCGAGTGTTCTGTCAGCTGCGCGAGCAATTGGGTTGGATCGATCGCGGCGGCCATGGCCGACCGCGGGTGCATGACCTGCGCCATAGCTTCGCCGTGAGACGGATGATCCTGTGGCACCAGCAGGGAGCGAACCTTGACCAACGAATGCTGGCCCTGTCCACGTACATGGGCCACATCAATATCTCCAGCACGTACTGGTACCTGAGCGGCGTGCCGGAGTTGATGGCGTTGGCCGGCGCTCGATTCGAACGCTTCGCCGACGTCGCGGAGAACGACGATGAGTAGTTCTGAACACCGCAAGCCCGCTCCGCCGAGCTTCGCGACGCTGGTCCAGTCCTTCTTCGCCGAGCACCTGACGCAGCAGCGCGCGTTGAGCCCGCAGACCGTTGCGGCCTATCGGGACGCGTTCGTGCTGTTCCTGGACTTCGCCCAGGCGCAACTGCACAAGACGCCCACGACGCTGTCGCTCGCCGACCTGACGCCCGCGCTGATCCTGGACTTCCTCGATCATCTCGAACGCGATCGGCACAACACCGTTCGCAGCCGCAATGCGCGACTGGCCGCGCTGCGCTCGTTCCTGAAGTTCGCGGCCCGGCGAGACGTGACGGCACTTCAGGTCGTCGAGCAGGCGCTCGGCGTGCCGATGAAGCGCTTCGAGCGGCCGATGTTCGAGTTCCTGACACGCGAGGAGATGCTGGCCGTGATCGGCGCGCCAGGAGCGGATTGGATGGGCCAGCGAGACAAGCTGCTGCTGGCCCTGCTGTACAACACCGGTGCCCGCGTGTCGGAGGCAATCGGCGTAAAAGTGGGCGACGTCGTGCTGGCACCCGCCGCCTGCGTGCATCTGCATGGCAAGGGACGCAAGCAGCGGTCGGTGCCGCTCTGGCGATCGACGGTCAAGGTGATCCGCGCCTGGCTGAAGTTCAACCCGGACCTGACTCCCACGTCGGCGCTGCTGCCCAACCGTGGCGGACAGGCGATGACGCGGTCCAACGTGACGCAGCGCCTGGCATTGGCCGTCAAGAAAGCCGCGCTCACGACGCCGAGCCTGGCCGGAAGAACGATCTCTCCACACTGCCTGCGTCACTCGACCGCCATGCACCTTCTGCAGTCGGGCGTGGAAATCAGCGTGATCGCTCTGTGGCTCGGACACGAGAGTCCGGCGACAACGCATCAGTACATAGAGGCCGATCTCGCCATGAAGGAAAAGGCACTGGCCAGGCTTCAGGATCCCAATGTGGTCCCACAGCGGTTCCGGGCAGAAGACGATCTGTTGAAGTTCCTCAAGACCTTGTGATTACGTGAAGTTCAAAGACGCGACCGCAGCCCTCTTGCGAGGGCGGCGACGCCGCGCTGCCGGACCAACTGTGCATAACTGCGTGCTGTGCATAACGCTGCACTGCAGTCCACCGTGCCTAAAGCTACTCCTCTCTGTTCCTAATGCTGGTGGTGCGCATGGGGCAGCACAAGTCCAGTCCTGAGTGCTCGACCCAAATGCGGCATTGCCACCCTGACAAGGAGCTCTCGTTTGACCAGGTAGTCAGCAACTCGCTGAAACCCCGCGATCGTCGCGTCATCAAGTCCACTAAAAACGCCCACACCACAGTAAGTGAAACGGGCCTTGTAGTTCGGATCATTGCTGTTGTGATACAGCCCCGCACCCTTCGTCACTTTGTTCTTCCACAGCTCCCCGATGAGCCGAGCGATCGTCACATCCTGGCGAACTTTCGATCCATTGAAAAGCAGCATTAGATGCATGTGGGGGCCCTTACGCACTCCGTACTCAATCTTGGCGGCATAGCCAAGAAAGCTCGCGGCAAAGCCCTCCTTGATCGCGTGCAACAGATCACTCCAGTGGTCTAGGATCTCGTGACTTGAATCGGCGCGGGCCGCATATTGCTTACCGTAGCCCACATCGAGTCTGATGACCATGAGCTTGGGGTATCTTCTTTTGAAAGCGAGCATTCGTTTGACCAATGCCCCACAGGCACGTTCCCGCTCACGTCGCGCGTTGTCCATTTTTGATCTGCCGAACCAACTCGCATACACAACCATGAGCTCGTCAAGGATCTCCATTGCCAGAGTCAGTGCCGCACTACTCGACAAGTGCTCAGTCATGCTCTTGTCCTTCAGAATGGACGGAAGAGCACGATCCAGGCATGCGATGTGCGGATCGCTCTTTCCGAGTCGAACTCGCTCAATCACCTCAGAGAAAGCCATTCCCTCCAGAAGAGCTGATAGCTTCTTGGCTCTTCGCACACGTGCATGAGGAGTCATAGATAGCTTTTTCCTTCCTCTTCCAATCGGGCAAGTGGATTGCAATGACCTTGCCCCTGTTTCGTGTAGTTCTTAACCCACGATTCACGCGGCCT
>DAIMZU010000462.1:0-3347 GCA_036733845.1 Ramlibacter sp. | reverse complement strand
CGATGCCGCGCTGCGGCTCGTTGCCGTGGTCCTGGACGGTGACCTGGATGGGGTGGCCCTCGATGCCGCCGCGCTGGTTCAGCAACTCGGCATAGTCCTTGACCGCCTGCGCCACCTGCGGCACTGCGGCGACGTAGATCTTGGTGAGGTCGTAGCACAAGCCGATTTTCACCGGATCGGCTGCATGGGCGCCGAAAGAGGCGAGAGCCGCGGTGAAGGGAAGGACACGAGTCAGAAGGGCACGCATTAAGATGTCTCCATGAGGTTTTGGCGCCGCTGACCGGGGGCACCGGCGCAACGGCGCGCTGCAGACGCTACTTGCTGCCGGATTTCGCGAAGTCCGCGGAGTGCTGCTTCACGGTGTTCCAGACAAGATCGGTGTAGTCAGCGGACCACTCGCTCTGGGCGACCCACTTCGTTCCGTCCCACATTTCAATGCGGGTCCTGCCGCCGCCGCCGTGGTCCTTGGCCGTAACGGTGAGGGGCGGCATCAGGCCGTTCGCGTCGAAGTTCTTCAGGAGCTCGAGGCCCTTGCGCATCTTCTCCGGAGTCAGCGGCGCCTTCTCGGCCTTCAGGGCCAAGCGCGCGGCCTCGAAGACGGACGCGTAGATCGCCAGGCCGGTGGTGTAGTAGATGTCAGAGACCATCTTCCGGTCCCCGCTTCCCTTGCCCTTGTCGTACAGCTCTTTCAGGATGTCCTGCACGATGGGATGGCTCACGCCGCTTTGCACGGTGGTCACACGGCGAATGCCCTTGGCGGCCTCGTGACCGATGTTGTTCAGGTCGACGTCGTTGAACCAGTTGACGGTGATCATCCGATCCAGGGGGACGCCGTTGCGTTTCGCCTCCTTGGCGGCCACGACGTGCATACCAGAAAAGGCCCAGTGGACGATCAGATCCGGCTGGAAGCGACGCAATTGGGACCACGCCGACGACTGATCATTGCCGGGCAGCGGATAGGGGAACAACTCAAGCTCGAAACCCTCGCGCTTCTGAAGTTCCTTCATGACCGGGATCGGCTCCTGGCCAAACGGGTAGTCGATGTAAAGGAACGCGATCTTCTTGCCCTTGAGGTTCCCGCCGGACTGCTTCTTGAAGTGCGACACGATGTTGGCCGCTTGGCCCCAATAAGTCGGCCCGAGGGGGAAGACCCACTTGAATACTTCGCCGTCGATGGCGTCGCCGCGGCCGACGAGCGCCTGCAGCATCACGTTGCCGTCCTTCATGGCCCGAGGCAGCACGGCGCGCGACACGGGCGTGGACAACAGGTCCACCGTGACGGCCTGGCCCTTGACGCGTTCGTAGCATTCGATCCCGCGCTGCGGCTCATTGCCGTGGTCCTGCACGATGAGCTCGATCGGGTGGCCCTCGATGCCCCCGCGCATGTTCAGGAGCGCGGCATAGTCTTTCGCTGCCTGCGCGACCTGCGGCGTGATGAAGGTATAGGCCTTGCTCAAGTCGTAGCAAAGCGCAAAGCGGACCGGGTCGGCGGCGTGTGCCGCTGGGAGCGCCAGGGCCAGCGCAGCGACGCCCAGCAAGGTTTTCAGCTTACGGAACATGGAAGTCTCCTTAGAAGGTGTGACGGAGTGAACGAGCTGTCTACTTCCTGGCATAGCCGAACGGCCAGAACATGAAGTAATTGCGCACATTGCTGTAGATCTTGGCCAGCCCCAGTGGTTCGAACAGCAGGAAGGCGATGATCAAAACGCCGTACAGCAGGGCAGGGATGTGGGCCAGCAATTCGACGCCGATCCTCAGATCGGTCGCCTGTGCGGCAGCGAAAATCAGGTTGGCCATCACGCCTGGCAGCAGCAGGATGAACGCCACACCAAAGTAGCACCCAATGATGCTCCCGAGGCCGCCGACGATCACCATGGCAAGCACCTGGATCGAGACGTTGACCGCGAATTGCTCCGGCGTGACGGCGCCGTAGAAACAGAACACGAGGATCGCTCCGCTGACGCCGCCGATGAACGAGGACATCGCGAACGCGACCAGTTTGTAGTAGAAGCTGTTGACGCCGATGACGGCAGCGGCAAAGTCTTTCTCGCGCACGGCCACCAGCGCGCGACCCAGCCCGGTCCGGCGAAGATTCAGCATAAAGATGGTCACGAGGACGCACCACACCAGCGCAACGTAGTACAGGGTGGCGTCCGAGTCGACAGGGTTTCCGAGCAGCCGCATCTGTGGCGCCTGGATGGTCGCCTGCGTGCCGCCGCTGACAGCGGGAACCTTGTTGATCACCCAGTCCATGACGAACTGCAAGGCGAGCGTGCTGAGTGCCAGGTACAGGCCGCGCACGCGCAGCGCGGTGATGGCGAACGCGCAGCCGATGGCCGTGGACATGAGGCCGGCAAGCACGAGCGCGATTTCGAACGGAATGCCGTTGAGCGTCGCGTGCACCGCCGTATACGCTCCGATCCCCATGATGGCGGCGTATCCGAAGTGGAACTGGCCAGCCCAGCCGAGGATGAGGTTGAGGCCCAGGGCCGCCGCTGTCCAGATGAGCCAGGGCAAGATGTAGCTCTTCATGTAAAGCGAGCTGACCACTGCGGGTACTGCGAGCGCAACCGCCAGCAGTACCGCGATCTGCCAGCGCTCGAACGGAATCGAGAAAAGGGCGCGATCGCCGCGGTACGTTGTGTGGTGTATGCCGGCCTGGCGGTAGAACATGGATCAGATCCTCTGGATGTCTTCTCGACCGAACAGGCCGTGTGGGCGGATGAGGATGGTCAGCACCAAGGTGGCCGCGACCACGAGTTCACGACTGCCTCCCCCAACGAGACGATCGAGATAGCCAGAGGCGAGGCCCTGGAACGCCCCGAGCAGCACGCCGGCAAGCACGGCGCCGCCGATGCTGTCCAGGCCGCCGAGCACCGCCACCGCGATCCCCATGAGCAGCAGCGAAGAAAGGGACTGATCCACGCCCTGGATGGACCCCCACAGCGCGCCAGCCAGCGTGGCGACCACCGCCGACATGGCCCAGGAGAGGGCGACACCTCTTTCGACGGAAATCCCCACCGACCACGAGGCCGTGTAGTCGTCGGAGATCGCACGCAGCACGATGCCCATCCGCGTCTTGAAGAACAACACGAAGAGCCCGAACAGCAGGACTGCGACCGCGGCGCCGGCCACATAGCTGCGGTTGATGAGGACCTTGCCGATGAACAGGGGATCGGAGGAAATGGGCAGTGGCAGTGACCGGTTCGTGCCACCCCAGGCCGTCAGGGCGGCGGCACGAAGAAAGATGTCGAGCGCAAGCGTCATCATGAGGATCATCACCAGCGGACGACCGGCGAGGCGGCGCAAGGCGACGCGCTCGATACCCATCCCGATGCCGAACATGA
>DAIMZU010000461.1:0-3351 GCA_036733845.1 Ramlibacter sp. | reverse complement strand
GCCCCGGGCGGTCATCGCCCGGGGCGCCCACTGCCAGCGTGAGGCCATCGGCCGAAAGCCCGAGCCCGTTCCCGAAGAGATCGGCGTCGCCGGGCACTGGCGGCACCACCGGTGAGCCCAGGGGCGCCCAGGTGCTCGCGGAACGCATGAACACGTGCACGGCACCCGTACTGGAGCCGGCCCGTCCGTCGCCCTTTGCGCCGGCGGCCAGAACGTGTCCATCGCCCGAAAGCGCCACCCGCTCCGCGAAGAACTGGCGCGAACCGCTGACGTCCGACTTGATGTGGGCCTCCTGGCGCCACGCGCCCTGCGCGGACCGTGTGAAAACGTACGCGGCACCCGAGTAAGTCGCGGTCTCGTCGAGGGCGCCGGTGGCGCCATGGCGGATGCCCGTGACCGAGCTGGATTCCAAGGGGGCCCCGACTGCCAGCGTGGAGCCGTCGTCGGAAAGCGCGAGCGACTGGCCGAAGTTTGCCATGGTGCGGGGGTTCCAGGGCTTGAGGTAGGCCTGCTGCACCCAGGTTCCGTCCGTGCCGCGAACGTACACGACCACCGCTCCGGCCCAACCCAGTGGGCCAGGTTGCGGCGTCGCCGTTGCACCGTTGCGCACACCGGCCTGGTCGCTGGTGTCGTTGAGGGCCGCCACGGCCAGCGTACTGCCGTCGGCCGAAACGGCGAGCGCGAAGCCCAGGTACAGGCCGACGATCGGGCTGGCCGCATGGACCTTGCCGACCGCCTGCTCGATGGGCGGCAGCACGTGGCCGGAGGCGGGTCCACAGCCCGCGGCGTTGCATGCGCGCAAGGCAAAGCGCGCATCGAGGGCCTGCGTGTGGAGTGACAAGGGATGCACCAGCGAAAGGTCGGACGTGGCGGCAATCACCTCGGGCGCCGCGTCGCCGGGCGGCAAGGACAGGAATTCGTAGTGCTGCGCGCCGTCGACGGCCGCCCACGCCAACTGCATGCGCTTGGTCCCCAGGGTGGCCGACACCGGATCCGGCGCGGAAGCCGGAGGCGACGGCAGGGGAGGCTCGAAATGGCCCCCCGCCAGCTCCGGTGGCGACTGGGAATCCGCCGGACTGGCGAGTTCACCACCGCCACAGCCTGCGAGGATGCTCAACAGGACCAACAGGGCCAGGCAAGCCGGCAGCGGGTGGCCTGAACGAATGCGCTTCATTGATTCTCCCGGGCGGGCGCGCGAGCGGGCCGGGAAATCGGCCCATCAGCACCCGGAGAAAATTGTACGAAGGTATTACTCGGCCGTAACTGTCAGGCCTGCCAGCCCGGACGACTTGGCGAGCCACCGGAAAACTTGCTGCGGCATCCACTGCACGTGCCCCGGGAAGCGGCCCGCCGGGAAACCGACGTGCCCGCCGTGTACGGGCCGGCAGACCGTGACCCATTCGCTGGCGCGGCCGGGCTCCGGCAGGCTGTCGCTGGGGACGAAGGGATCGTTGGCGGCGTTCAGCGCCAGCGCCGGCACCCGGATGCGGTGCAGGTGCGGCTTGGCGGACGCGCGCGCATAGTAGTCGTCCGCACCGGCGAAACCGTGCAGCGGTGCGGTAAACACATCGTCGAAGGCGTACAGGTCGCGTGCCGCCAGCAGGGCCTCGCGGTCGAACAGTCCGGGGTGCTGCGCCAGCTTGCGCAAGGCCTTGGGCTTCATCGACCGAAGGAACATGCCGGTGTAGACCAGCCGGTTGAAGCCCTTGCCGATGGCGCGACCGCCGGCCGCGAGGTCCAGTGGCGAGCAGACGGCCGCCACGGCGGCGACCTCCCGGGACGCGCTTTCTCCCGCCTCCGCCGCCCAGCGCATCAGCGCGTTTCCACCCAGGGAGATGCCGACCGCCAGGATCGGGCCGCCGTGTGCGCGGCGCAACCCGGCGAGCATCCAGCCGATCTCCTCGTGGTCGCCGGAGTGGTAGGCGCGAGGAGCGAGGTTCAGCTCACCGCTGCAGCCGCGGAAATGCGGGACCACATAGTCCGTGCCGGCCTGCGCTGCGACCTCCGCGAAAGCCTGTGCATAGTGGCTGCGCGAGGACCCTTCGAGGCCGTGGAACAGCACCAGGAGGGGCCGCCGTCCGCCGGTGGGTGGCGAGCCAGCCTGCGCGCGCCAGTCCAGGTCGACGAAGTCGCCATCGGGCGTCTGCCAGCGCTCGCGCCGGAACATCGCGCCACCGGGCTGCGCCCGCCATGCGAACAGCGCCGGCCAGATCGTCTGCAGGTTGCCCCCCGGCAGCCACCATGGCGACCGGTAGCCCGACAGCACGCTCAGTGCAGCACCTGCCGGGTTTCCACGGCCAGGTCCGGGAGCTCAGCCATGGTTCCGGGGCTCGCGTGGTGCGCGACCATGCGCCAGCCCTGGGCCGTCTTGAGGTAGACGTTGGTGGCGATCACCCAGGCTTCGCGGGCGCCGGCGGGCGTGGCCACTTCGACCCGCTCGACCAGGTGGTGCACGCAACTGCCGACCGATTCGATGCGGTGCACCCGCTGCGGTTGCACCTGGATGGCACCGTTGGCGAACATGGCTTCGAAGGTGGCACGGATGGCCAGGCTGCCGATCACGCGCGGGCCCCCGGGGTGCACGCACACGATGTCCTCCTCGTCGGCCCAGCAGGCCATGAGGCGGTCGATGTCGGCGCTGCGCAGCGCGTCGTAGAACGCCGCCTCGACCTCGTCGGCGACGCCTTCGAGGTTGGCAGCCTGCAACTTTGTCTTTGCCATCAGGAGATCGATTTTGCCTGCCCAGCGCCGGCCCGGCACATCGGCGTGCGTGCACAGCCTTGAACTTCCCCGCAGCAACCCCGACTGTGCTAGTTTCGATGGCAGCTTTTCACCGGAGATCCGCCCCATGATCCGCCTCGAACGATGGCTTCTCATCCTGGTGGCCGCCCTGGCCCTGTCCGGGTGCGGCTACAACGACTTCCAGCGCCTGGACGAACAGACGAAATCGGCCTGGAGCGAAGTGCTCAACCAGTACCAGCGCCGGGCCGACCTGGTGCCCAACCTGGTCGAGACCGTCAAGGGCGAGGCCAACTTCGAGCAGGACACGCTCAGCCGCGTGGTCGAGGCGCGCTCGCGCGCCACCTCGATGCAGGTCACGCCTGAAACCCTGAACGACCCGCAGGCCTTCCAGCGCTTCCAGCAGGCGCAGGGCGAGCTGTCCTCGGCACTGAGCCGACTCATGGTGGTCGTCGAGCGGTACCCCGAGCTCAAGGCGAACCAGGGCTTTCGCGACCTGCGGGTTCAGCTCGAGGGCACCGAGAACCGCATCACCGTCGCGCGCAACCGCTATATCGAGGCCGTGCAGCAGTACAACGTGCTGGCGCGCAGCTTCCCCACCAACCTGACGGC
>DAIMZU010000460.1:0-3357 GCA_036733845.1 Ramlibacter sp. | reverse complement strand
CGCGGCGGCCGCAAGCCCCTACAATGCGGCTCTTGCCAGGAGAGCGCTGCCGTTTCAGGCGGCCGCCGAAGGCGCAGGCCGCGAGGCCGAACGCTCAGGTACCCAGGACTGGCAGCACGTCCCCGACGGGACGTTTCCTTGCTGGAGAGAGGCGCCGCCCGGTGGCGGGCGCGCCCACCGAAGGAGCAAGCCCGGCATCGACCGGGTGAATCTCTCAGGTAAAGCGGACAGCAGGGCTCGCCCATGGAGGACTCGTCCCCGTGGTCCGCAGCTTTGCCAGGAGCCCCGCCATGTCCACCGCCCCCGATTACGCCTCGGCGCCGCTGCAGCACACGCCGCTGCATGCGCTGCACCTCGAGCTCGGCGCTCGCATGGTGCCCTTCGCCGGCTATGCCATGCCGGTCCAATACCCCCGCGGCCTGCTGGCCGAGCACCACCACACCCGCACCGCCGCCGGCCTGTTCGACGTCTCGCACATGGGCCAGCTGCGCCTGGCCGGGCCGCAGGCGGCGGCCGCCTTCGAGCGGCTGGTGCCCATGGACGTGATCGGGCTGGCTGCCGGCCGGCAACGCTACGGATTGCTCCTCAGCGATGAGGGCACGATCCTGGACGACCTGATGTTCGCCAACCGCGGGGACGACCTGTTCATCGTCGTCAACGGCGCCTGCAAGGCCGCTGACATCGCCCACATCCAGTCGGCGATCGGCAAGCAGTGCACGGTCGAGCCGCTCCCCGGCCAGGCCTTGCTTGCGCTGCAGGGCCCGGCGGCGGCCGGCGCGCTGTCGGCCCTCGTGCCCGGCGTCGAACGCCTGGTCTTCATGACCGGCGGCACCTTCGACTGGCGGGGCACGCCGCTGTTCATCACGCGCAGCGGCTACACGGGCGAGGACGGCTTCGAGATCTCCGTGCCGGCGGCTCGCGCCGAGGAACTCGCGCGCGCCCTGCTCGGCCGGCCCGAGGTGGAAGCCATCGGCCTGGGCGCGCGCAATTCGCTGCGCCTGGAAGCGGGGCTGTGCCTGTATGGCAATGACATCGACGACCGCATCACGCCCGTCGAGGCGAACCTGCAGTGGTCGATCCAGAAGGTCCGCCGCACCGGCGGCGAGCGTGCCGGCGGATTTCCGGGCGCCCAGCGCATCCTGGGACAGCTCGACGGCGTGGTGCCGCTCGCGCGAAAGCGGGTGGGCCTGGTTGCCCACGAGCGCGTCCCGGTGCGCGAGCCGGCCGAGTTGTTCGACGCGGCCGGACAGCGCATCGGCCAAGTCACCAGCGGCCTGCTCTCGCCCACCCTCGACCGGCCCGTGGCGCTCGGCTGGGTGGACCCGGCGCACTCCGCCACCGGCACCCCGGTGCTCGCCCGCGTGCGCGGCAAGGACGTTCCCATGGAAGTCGCGGCCACGCCTTTCGTGCCGCACCGCTACCACCGCGGCTGAGCCGCCCGATCGAAGAATCTGAAAACCCAGGAGAAAACCATGACGATCAAGTACACGCAGGAACACGAGTGGATCCGCACCGAGGGCGACGGCCCGGCCACTGTCGGCATCACGGTGCATGCACAGGACGCGCTGGGCGATGTCGTGTTCGTGGACCTGCCCGAGGTCGGGCGCCGCTACGCCAGGGGCGAGGTCGCGGGCGTCGTCGAATCGGTCAAGGCCGCGGCCGACGTGTACATGCCGATGGACGGCGAGGTGACCGAGGTCAACGAGGCGCTGCGCGCCGACCCGTCGCTGGCCAACAGCGACCCCCTGGGCCACGGCTGGTTCTTCAAGGTTCGCGTCGAGGACGCTTCGCAGCTCGACGCCATGATGGACGAGACCGCCTACGGCGATTTCGCGAAGAACGCCTGAATCCCTTCCTGCCCGCCCGCCCATGCTGATGCACACCGCCCCTGCCCTCGGCGAGCTCGAGGACCCGGCCGAATTCATCCCCCGCCACATCGGCATCGACGAGGCCGACGAGCAGCACATGCTGTCGGTCATCGGCGAAGCCTCGCGGCGCGCCCTGATCGAAGGCATCGTTCCGCGCAGCATTGCGCGGGCCACCGACATGAAGCTGCCCCCGCCGATCGGTGAAGCCGCGGCGCTGCAGGAACTGCGCGGCATCGCCTTGAAGAACCGCGTGCTTCGCAGCTTCATCGGGCAGGGCTACCACGGCACGCTCACCCCGGCGGTCATCCTGCGCAACGTCCTCGAAAACCCGGCCTGGTACACCGCCTACACGCCCTACCAGGCGGAGATCAGCCAGGGCCGGATGGAGGCACTGGTCAACTTCCAGACCCTCGTGTGCGACCTCACGGGCATGCCGATCGCCAACGCCTCCATGCTCGACGAGGCCACCGCCGCGGCCGAGGCCATGACCCTGGCGCGGCGCAGCGTCAAGAGCCGCAGCACCCGCTTCGTGGTCTCCGGCGACTGCCACCCGCAGACCATCGAGGTCGTGCAGACGCGTGCGCGCCCGCTGGGGATCGAGGTGCTGGTGACGCGCACGCCCCAGGAATGGATGGAGGCGCTCGCATCCGAGCACTTCGGCGCGCTTGCACAGTACCCCGGCACCACCGGCCGCATCGACGACCTGCGCGCGGACGCCATCCAGTCCCACACCCACCAGGCCGCCTTCTGCGTCGCGGCGGACCTGCTGGCGCTCACCTTGCTCGTGCCGCCCGGTGAATGGGGCGCCGACATCGTGGTGGGGACTACCCAGCGCCTGGGCATGCCCATGGGCGCAGGCGGCCCCCATGCGGCGTACATGGCGTGCCGCGACGAGTACAAGCGCTCGCTGCCAGGCCGCCTGGTCGGCGTGAGCATCGACAGCCACGGCAACCCCGCATACCGCCTCGCGCTGCAGACGCGCGAGCAACACATCCGCCGCGAGAAGGCCACGTCCAACATCTGCACCGCCCAGGTGCTCCCGGCCGTGGTGGCCAGCATGTACGCGGTCTACCACGGCCCGCAGGGCCTCAAGCGCATCGCGCAGCGTGTCGCCGCCTACACCGCCATCCTGGCCGCTGGCCTGTCCGAACTGAACGCGACGCTCGTGCACGACACCGCCTTCGACACGCTCTGCGTCGACGCGGGGGCCGCTGCCGACGAGGTGATCGCGCGGGCCCTGGCCGGCGGGCGCAACCTGCGCCGGCTGGGCGACGGCCGCATCGGCATCGCCCTGGACGAGACCACGAACCGCCAGGACATCCTGGCCCTCTGGTCGGCCTTCGCAGGACCGGGTCGCGCGCTGCCCGCCTTCGACCGCTTCGAAAAAGGCATCGAGCCGCTCATCCCCCACGAGATGCGGCGCACCAGCGCCTACCTCACGCACCCGGTGTTCAACACGCACCACAGCGAAACGGGCATGCTGCGCTAC
>DAIMZU010000459.1:0-3361 GCA_036733845.1 Ramlibacter sp. | reverse complement strand
ACGAGTCCGGCTACGTCAAGCTGCGCTACAACAGCGCGGGCTCGACCAGCAACCAGACCGAGACTCATCCGTTCCTCCCGGCCTTCAAGCTGGTAGCGGGGGTGAATGCCCAGGTGGTGACGGGCACGGTGCTTCTCTCCATCAGTGGGGCGCAGCCGTGGGGCGACAACGGCCAGGGCACGTTGCGCGAATTCACCACCAGCGGCTGGGTCACGCGCGGCACGATCAACTACTTGTCAGGTGACGTGGCGCTGACGTCCTGGACGGCGGGTACGAACAACGCGATCACGCGAGCCAGTTGCGTGACCACGGTCGGCGAGAACATCTCCAGCGAGTTCGTGTTCCGAACTGGCGCGGCACCGCTTCGTCCTGGGTCGCTGTCGATCCAGTACGCCCGCGCGGTTGGTGGCACGCAAAACGTGACCGCCGGAATTGACGGCAAGATCGAGGCAACCGGTATCAGCGGCAGCGTCGACTACGAGACCGGTCTGGTGCGCGTTCGCTTCGGCACAATGGTCACGGCGGCAGGAAACGAGAGCCAGCCTTGGTACGCCGCCGACCGGGTGGGCACGGACGGCAAGATCTTCCGGCCTGAGCCGGTGGCTGCCTCCAGCGTGCGCTACAGCGCGGTGGCCTACAGCTACCTGCCGCTGGATGCAGATCTGCTTGGTATCGACCCGGTGCGCCTGCCCAGCGATGGGCGCGTGCCGATTTTCCGTCCTGGTGGCTTCGCCGTGGTGGGCCACACCGGCAAGATCACCACCTCGGTCAGCAACGGCCAGACCATCAACTGCGCACGGGTGCGCCTGTCGCGTGTACGCGTCGTTGGCCACGACGGGGCGGTGATCAACACCGGGTACTCCGCCGATCTGGAAGCGGGCACCGTCACCTTCATCAACGTGGCGGGCTACAGCCAGCCCGTGACCATCGAGCACCGCATCGAGGACATGGCCGTGGTGCGGGATGTGCAGATCAGTGGCGAGATCAGTTTCACGCGCGCCCTGACACACGAATATCCGCTGGGGAGTCACGTCTCCAGCGCCCTGGTGGCCGGTGACCTGTTTGCCCGCGTGAATCTGGTGTTCGACCAGTCAACGTGGAACGGCGCGTGGTCAGATGCCTTGTCGGGCAGTTCCGCAACAGCAACCTTCAACAACACGCAGTACCCGATCCGCGTGACGAACCGGGGGGCACTGACCGAGCGTTGGATCGTGCGCCTGACCAACAGCACCTCGTTCGAAGTCATCGGCGAGAACGTCGGCGTGATCGCCACAGGCAACACCAGTGCGGATTGCGCGCCCAACAACCCGGCGACCGGCGTGCCGTACTTCCATCTGCCCGCGCTCGGCTGGGGCAATGGCTGGGCCACCGGCAACGTGCTGCGCTTCAACACCATCGGCGCGCAGTTCCCGGTCTGGGTGGTGCGAACCGTCCAGCAGGGGCCGGAGTCCGTGCCCGACGACAACTTCACGTTGCTGATTCGCGGCGACGTGGACACCCCCTGATTTCGTAGACAGGAACCAATGAAATGACCGACCTGACCGTCAAATACTTCAACAGCGGCATGACCGGCGCGCCACAGATCTCCAACAACTGGGGCGATCTGGTGACGATGCTCGATGCCTGCCTCGTCAATGGCTTCGCGCTGAAAGCCATCGACACCTTGACCTTCGCCGATGGCGTGGCCACCGCCACCATTACGGCGGGCCACGCATACCAGCCACATCAGGTGGTGTTGGTCGCCGGAGCCGAGCAGCCCCAGTACAACGGATCGTTCCGAGTGCTGACGACGACCATGGCCACATTCACCTACGCGGTGACTGGCACTCCGGTGTCGCCTGCGACGACCACCACGAACCTGAGCGCCAAGGTGGCTCCGCTTGGGTGGGAGAAGCCATTCGCGGGGACGGGCAAGGCTGCCTACCGCAGCAAGAACCCGCAGTCACCGCAGAACATCCTGCTGATCGACGACAGTCTCAAGACGCCGGGTTACACGACCACCTGGGCCAAGTGGGCGAATGTCGGCATCGTGGAAGACCTGTCGGACATCGACACTATCGTCGGCGCGCAGGCCCCCTATGACCCGAACAACCCGACGCAGAATTGGAAGCAAGTTCAAGCTGGCCAGTGGGGTTGGTACAAGTGGTATCACGGTCGTACCAGCGGCTACGACAACTCTGGTGACAGCGGCGGGGGCAACCGCAACTGGGTACTCGTCGGCGATGACCGACTGTTTTTCTTGTTCTGCACCAATGCTGCCGGATACGGCTGGTACGGGCGCAGTTCGTATTGCTTCGGCGACATCAGCAGCTTCAAGCCCGGCGACAACTACGGCACTGTGCTCTGCGCTGACGACCTCTACTGGAGCAACAGCAGCAGCGGCTATTCGAGTTACCCGGGGCAGTACAACGGCTACGGGCTGGTTTCGTCCCTGGACTTCACCGGCAAGGTGCTGCTGCGCAATCACACCCAACTCGGCAATCCCGTCCGGTTCGGACTCACGTCGCTGAACACCAACAACGGCCAGCAGATCTGCGGTCGAGGCCCGATGCCGTTCCCGAATGGAGCCGACTACAGTTTGTGGCTGTTGCCCACCTACGTGCGGCAGGAGGACGGCCATATGCGCGGCATCCTGCCCGGGATGCTGTGGATGGCTCAGGACCGGCCCTATAGCGATCAGACCATCGTGGACAACGTGGTGGGTCAGGCGGGTAAGCGCTTCTTGCTGGTCAGAACGCAGTACAGCTCGGAAACCGAAGGCGCACAGATCGCGTTCGACATCACTGGCCCGTGGAGGTAAGCCATGAGCTACCCGCTGAGCGAGTCTTTCGCCACGGCTCCTGCGACCGGCTACACCGCAGTCCTCGGCGGAATGGCCGCGACACACAACAACGTGCAGAAGTCCATCGATATCTCGGCCCCCAATAGCCAGTCCATCCTGCGCTTCAACGAAACCGCCCACGGTGACTTCTGGTTCGAGGCGGATGTTGAGTTTCTGACCGACCCGAGCGCCCGCAAGCACATCGGCCTGTGGATGACCACCGGCAACGGTTCCGAGGGCTACCGGTTCGCACATATTGACGGTGCCTGGAGCGTGACACGCTGGAACAGCGGCTTTGGCGACGGCGCGGCAGTGACGGGCGGTGTCAACGATGGATCGAAGCCGGTCGCGGGCGTTATAGACGTGGCCCCGACCTTCAACGTCGGCCAGCGGATGCCCCTGCGCTGTGAGGTCATCGCCGGAGCCTTCGACGCCAACGGCGTTCCGTGGGCGCGCCTGATCCAGTTCAAGGCCGGTGGCGTGCTGATGTTTCAGGTTGGAGATGCGGCGTACCGAGGCAAGCTGATCCCGGGCGTGTTC
>DAIMZU010000458.1:0-3394 GCA_036733845.1 Ramlibacter sp. | reverse complement strand
CAGTGCTAGCTTTGCGTACCGTCACTTATTGCACTGAAAACGAGGAGACCCCGAGCAGCCAGTCACGGCGGCGAATGCTTGTCTCCATATCTTCTCCTGGGTGCGGATGATGTTTTCTGCAACCAATTCTCCGAAGCCACGGGGATCAAGTGAAATGCCGTTTCTGTGCTGATCTATACCAACTTCGTCATGAATCAGGTGATGATCAACTGCTCGCTTTGGGCTGCAGCGTCCTGCAGCGCCCCCAGGAACAGCCGCATGGATGCGGGAACTTGCTCAGTGCGTACCCGCATGTAGCACATGGGTCCGACGAGCAGTTCTTCAGGCAAAGGGATGTGGACTGCCGACCCCGCGGCAATGAGGCTCATGGCGTGCTGCTGCGGCAAGGCCCAAAGCGTGTCCCCCCGTGCGAGAAGGTGGAGCGCCAGGTTCGGTGAGTTCGCCTCGATATCGGACCTGCGTTCCTTCGATGCTCGACGATGAACGGACAGTACCCGGTTCAGCTTCGAACGAAAGGGCGAGTCCTGCGGTGGAAGAACCCACGCGTAGTCGGCCAACTCGTCCCAACCCAGCCGTCGGCGGCCGGCCAGCGGATGGGAGCGGTCGGCAACGGCGCGAACGCGTTCCTCATACACCGCCACGACCTCCACCAGGTTCAGGTCCACCGGCAGTTCTGCGTGGGACAACACGACATGCAGGCGGCCCTGCAACAGGTCGGCATAGAGGGACTGCAGCGGCGCGGAATGGGTCACGATCCGCACGCCCAGCAGCAGGTCGCGGGTTCTTTGAATGGCGCTCGCCGCCACGCCGGCCGAGAACGACGGCAAGATGCCGATGCGCAGTTCGCCCCCGACGCCCTGCGGCATGTCCCGCACCTCTGTCTCCGCGGCATCCAGCTCGGCCAGGACCCGGTCCGCATGGTGGATGAGCGTCAGACCAGCCGACGTCGGCGACATGCGGCGCGTTGTCCGATCAAACAGGCGCGCTCCAATCATTTGCTCCAGTTGGGCAAGCGCGCGCGACAGTGCCGGCTGTGTGGTGTGAAGAACTTCGGCACATCGACTGAGATTGAGCTCCCGTCCGAGAACGCTGATCAGGCGCAGGTGCCGCATCTCCAGCAGACGCTGGAATTGGCCATGGTTGCCCCGTCCTGCCGCCATCTCAGATCGTTTCGGTTCCACCGCTCAGGCGACCCAGCGAAAGTGGTGCTTCCATCGCAAGCTCCGCGAGTGCTTGGGCTACGGGCGCCGCGAAGCCGCAGCAATATCCGACGCAATGACATCGGGAATCTGCACCTCGGGATCGACGTCGGCGTCATAGTCCACTCCTGCGATGCCAAATCCGAAAAGGCGCAGGAACTCGGACTTGTAGCCGGCAAAGTCCGTGAGCTCGTAGAGATTACGGTCGTCGACCTCACCCCAGAGTTCGCGCACGCGGGCCTGAACCGCGGGCCGCAGTTCCCTGTCATCCAGACGCAAGCGGCCTTCGCTGTCCAAATTCGGCGATGTGCCGTACAGGTCCTCGTGGTAGAGCCGGTAGGCTTGCTCGATGCAGCCCTCGTGCGTCCCCATCTCCTTCATGACCTTGAACAGCAACGACAGGTAGAGCGGCATCATCGGGATGGCGGAACTGGCCTGGGTGACGACAGCCTTCAGGACCGATACACGCGCATCGCCGCCCTGGGAGGCCAGGCTGCCACGGATCTCAAGCACCTTCTTGTCCAGATCTTTCTTGGCGGCACCGATGGAACCGTTCCAGTAGATGTCTTGGGTGATCTCCGCGCCCAGGTAGGTGAAGGCGGTGGTCTTCGCGCCGTTGGCCAAGACGCCCGCCTTCTGCAGCGCGTCGATCCACATTTGCCAATCTTCCCCGCCCATCACGGCCACGGTGCCGTCGATCTCATCCGGCGTTGCCGGTTCAAGAACGGACTCCCTGACTTTCTCGCTGTCTGTGTCCAGCCCACGCAGCTTCACGGCTTTGCCAATCGGTTTCAACGTCGAGCTGAATACCTCGCCAGTTCTCGGGTGCGTGCGCCTGGGTGCCGCCAGGCTGTAGACAACGAGATCCACCTGCCCGAGGTCCTGCCGAATTGCATTGATCGCCTTGCGTTTGATGTCGTCGGAAAAGCCGTCGCCGTTGATGCTCTTTGCGTAGAGGCCAGCGGCTTCAGCGGCTCGATGAAAGGCAGCCGTGTTGTACCAGCCAGGTGAAGCTGGCTTGCTGTCGCTACCCGGATTCTCGAAGGAGACGCCGAGCGTACTGGCCCCGCAGCCAAATGCCGCGGTGATGCGGGCAGCCAGGCCATATCCCGTCGAAGCACCGATCACGAGCACTCTCCTAGGCCCCTTGGTGATGGGGCCTTGGGCCTTGACGTAGTCGATCTGTTGATTGACATTGGCTTCGCAGCCCGAAGGATGGGCCGTCACACAAATGAAGCCGCGCACACGCGGTTTGATGATCATGAAGAATTCGCTTATGAGATGTCGAGCCTGAAGAATAGCGCGAGATCAACGGCCAGTTTCGTTGGTTCCCCACTTGGCCAGCACAGCCGGTGTCAACGATGAGCTGCCACGCGGATGGACTCCGATGCGACTGCGCTCAAGCGCAGCGACATTGCGATCTATTGCGACAAGAGATCCACGAACGCCTGCGCTGCGGGTGCGAGCGAGCGTTCCTGCAGATGGACCACGGCGGTGTGGCGCTCCACCGCCGGCCGAACCAGCCGCCGCGCGATCAACTGCGGATGGGCACCGTACTGCAGCAGTGAGCCTGGTACTACCGCTACACCGAGCCCGCTTGCCGCCATCGCCAATGCAGTGGACAGCAATGACACCTCGTGCGCGATCTGCAACTGCACGCCAACGCTGTCGGCGGCGGCCTCGATGCTGCGGCGCACGCCGTAGCCCGATTTGACGGTGACCAAGGGCAGCGCCACAAGTTGCTTCCAGGTGATTGGCCGGTCAGCCGGGACCTCCGGCGTGGCGGCCGCCGCCGCGATCAGGCTGTCGCGCAGGAACACCTGCTCACGCAACCCCGGCACGGGAGCTTCCAGCGTGCCGATGCCGAAATCGACCCTCCCGGCCAGCACAGTCTCGACGAAGTTCGTTGGCGCGACGTCCTGCACTTCGACGCGTACGTCAGGGTGGATGTCAAGGTAGCGGCGCAGCATTGGCGGCAGCAGCGTTTGCGCGATGGTGGCGGTCGTCGCGATGCAGACTTTGCCGCGCCGTGCATGTGCCAGCTCGGCCATGCTGACCCCGAGACCTTCCAGCTCCATCAACGCCCGTTCCACATAGGCGATGGCCTCGGTGGCGGCCTCGGTGCGGCGCAACGATCGGGTGCTGCGGTCGAACAGTTTGACTCCCAGCCGTTCCTCCAACTCGCGAAGCAGGAC
>DAIMZU010000457.1:0-3396 GCA_036733845.1 Ramlibacter sp. | reverse complement strand
GCCCAGTCCTTGGCGATCACGCCCTTCTCGGCAAGGAACTCGAGGTCGGTCGTGGTGTTGAAGGTCACGACGTCGGCATCGAGGCCGTCCGCCACGGCACGTGCCTGGGCGGACGAGCCGCCATGGGCCTGGTCGACCTTGATGTCCTTGCCGGTCGTCTTCTTGTAGTGGGGGACGAAGGCAGCGTTGATGTCCTTGTAGAACTCGCGGGCGACGTCGTACGAGACGTTCAGCAGGCTCTGTGCAGATGCGAAGCCGCTCGCGGCGAGCGCGGCGGTGGCGATCAGGGTTCGAAGGCTGGTTTTCATGGCGCTGGAGGACAGTGGGAGCGTTCTGCGCAATGAGCGCGGGAATAACAACGGACTGGATTTTGGCGTCCCGGTTATAAAAGCCCAACGAACATATCGTTGTTTGCATATAAGAGTCGCGTGCAGAACCCGCCGAGTGCAGGCAGGATGTCGCGATGCTGTTTTCCCGGGACCTGCGGTCCGCGCCTGCCCCTCGCGCCCTTCCGCTGGGCTTTGCCGACGGGCAGGTCGAGGCGCTCAAGTGGCTGGGGATGGCCGCGATGCTGCTGGACCATATCGGACGGCTGCTGATGGGCCATGGCGAGCAGAGCTGGGTATTCGCCGTCAGCCGAACGGCGTTTCCGCTGTTCGCGCTGTCGATGGCGCTGAACCTCGCGCGTGCGGGTGACCGTCCGGCCCGGGCGCTGCGAACCGCACGCCGGCTCGCACTGTGGTGCGCCATCTCGGTGCTGCCCTCGATCTGGGCCCGCGGCGACCCCTGGCTCGTCAACGTCCTGGGCACGCTGGCGCTCGGGGCGGTGGTGTGCTGGGCCTTCGAGTCCGACGCCACCCCCGGCAGGCGGCTCGCGGCAGCACTGGCCGCCATCGCGATCTCCCCCGTGGTGGAGTTCGACCTGCCGGGCGTGCTTCTCATCGCCGGGCTGTACCTGTGGCTGCGGCATGGCCGAGCTGACCTGGCGGTGCTTGCGGCCGTCCTGCTGGCGCTCACAGGCTGGCTCAATGCGGTCTTTGGTGGCCTGCAGGCCTTCGCCGGCACGGTGGCGGTGGTGCCGCTGGCGGCCCTCGTGCGCATGCTGCCCCTGCCAGTGCCGCGGGTGCAGTGGCTGTTCTACGCCGCCTACCCGGCCCACCTGGCCGTGATCGGCGTGATGCGCCAGTCGTGGGTGGGCTAAAGCAGCGCCCGAAGCTCGCGCGCGGCTTCCATCAGCACCGGCAGCATGTCCCTCTGCAATGCCATCTTGTCGCTGCGGTGGCTGGCCGCCACGACGTTCAGCGCCGCCACGGTGCGCCCGCGCATGTCACGCAGAGGAACCGCCAGCGCATGGATGCCGAGCTCATGCTCTTCGCTGGCGACGCAGAAGTCCTGTGTGCGGACCTGCTCCACCAGCGAGCGGAAAGCGCGCGGATCGACCACGGTCCGCAAGGTCAGCCGAGGCAGTTCGCGCCCGCGCATCCAGGCATTGAACTCACTCTTCTTCAATGCCGCGAGCAGCACGCGCCCGGTGGAGGTGGCGTGCGCCGGCAGCCGTGCGCCCAGGTGCACGCCATAGGCGGTCACGCGCGAGGGGCCGCTGCGCGCAACGATCACCACCTCGTCACCGTCGAGCACGGCGGCAGAAAACGCATCGCCGGTCAGCGCCGCCAGCCGATTGAGGGTGGGCTGGGTCACGCGCGGAAGCCGCGCCGAGGCCAGGTAGCTGCCCGACAGGCGCAGCACCTTGGGGGCCAGCCAGAAGTGGCTGCCGTCCGACTCGAGGTAGCCCAGGTGCTGCAGGGTGAGCAGGTGGCGGCGCGCTGCGGCGCGGGTGATCCCCGCGCGCTGCGCGGCCACGGTGGCATTCAGGCGCTGGCGTTCGGTGTCGAAGCTCTCCAGCACCGCCAGTCCCCGCACCATGCCTTCGATCAGGTCGGCCTTGGCGATCTCCACTTCTGCTCCTGCAGGATGCGCGATCATCGCGCACGACGCGCAATCATCGCACAGCGCGTGAGGGGCCAGGTTGTGCCCCTGGCCTGCTGCCCCTAACCTGCGCGGATTCCAAGGAGACATCCCATGCGAACCCAGGTTGCCATCATCGGCGCAGGCCCCTCCGGCCTGCTGCTCGGCCAGCTGCTGCACAAGGCCGGCATCGACAACGTCATCCTCGAGCGCCAGACCGGCGACTACGTGCTCGGCCGCATCCGCGCAGGCATCCTCGAGCAGGTCACAGTCGACCTGATGCGCGAGGCGGGCGTGAGCGAGCGACTGGATCGCGAAGGCATCGTCCACCACAGCATCGAACTGGTGTTCTCCGGCCAGCGCCATCCGATCGACGTGCACGGGCTGACCGGCGGCAAGGTGGTCACGGCCTACGGACAGACCGAACTCACGCGGGACCTGATGGACGCCCGCGCCGCCGCTGGCCTGCAGACGGTCTACGAGGCCACCGACGTGCAGTTGCATGGCTTCGATGGCGACGCACCGACGGTCACCTTCAGCCGTGGCGGAGAGACCCACACGCTGCACTGTGACTTCATCGCCGGCTGTGACGGCTTCCACGGCGTCAGCCGGGCGAGCGTGAAGGACCGCGTCCGCGAATACGAGAAGGTCTATCCCTTCGGCTGGCTCGGCGTCCTTGCGGACGTGCCGCCGGTATCGCCGCACGCCATCGTCTACGGCAACAGCGAGCGCGGCTTCTCGCTGTGCTCCATGCGCAGCCTGACCCGTTCGCGTTACTACGTGCAGGTGCCGCTGACCGACAAGGTCGAGGACTGGAGCGACGAGCGCTTCTGGGACGAACTCAAGCGCCGCGTGGACCCTGACCTGGCCGCGCGCATCGTCACGGGGCCCAGCATCGAAAAGAGCATTGCCCCGCTGCGCAGCTTCGTCGCCGAGCCGCTGCGCTTCGGCCGCATGTTCCTTGCGGGGGATGCGGGCCACATCGTGCCGCCCACCGGGGCCAAGGGGCTGAACCTGGCAGCCACGGACGTGAAGTACCTGTCAGGGGCACTCATCGAATACTTCAAGGAACGAAGCAGCCGGGGCATCGACACCTATTCGGAGCGCTGCCTCAAGCGCATCTGGAAGGCCGAACGCTTCTCGTGGTGGCTGACCATACTGATGCACCGCTTCCCCGACACCGAGGGATTTGGCCAGAAGGTGCAGGAGGCGGAGCTCGATTACCTGGTGGGATCCAGGGCGCTGTCGACCTCTCTGGCGGAGAACTATGTGGGCCTGCCGCTGTAGGTGACGACCGGGGGGCCATCCGCCGTCATCCCCGCCGACGCGGCACCCGGGAGCGGTACCGCGCGGAGCGCAGATCGCTTTCTGCTAGCCTGCCGCCATGAACGCCCTCCCCGGCCCGCTTGCCGGCCTTCGCATCGTCAGCCT
>DAIMZU010000456.1:0-3409 GCA_036733845.1 Ramlibacter sp. | reverse complement strand
TTGCCAAGCTGTAGAGGATGGGTTGGGCGGAGTCAGCCCTTACTCTCACGAGGGTCGGCACTGCGCGGGTAGGTGCGCTCTTCCTGCAGGGTGCCGTCCTTCTTGTGGATCTTTACCGAAGCCGTCCTGCCTTCGAGAAAGGCCGCGGTGATCTGTAGCATCTCGTCCTTGGTGGCCGCGGTCTTCGAGGCACGGGTCGCCCCTTGCTTGCGCAGTTCCCAGCCCGAATCGGTGGCGCTGATGTGGTAGTTGTCCATGCGCGAATCCTCTGCTGTGGGTTGCGGTTTAGAGTGCTGCGCAAAACAGGGGTTCGCTAAGACGGGGCACCGGCAGCGCCGTCGTGCGCCAACTGCTAGCCTGGCCGCTTCCAGCCGCCAGGACCGAGCTCATGCCGACACACGCCCAGTTGCGAGCCATCATCGCCGCCGATCCGCTGCGCATGCGCTGCCTTGCCCACGTCAGGGCGCTCGCCTTGCCGGATTGCTGGGTGGCCGCCGGATTCGTGCGCAGCGCGGTATGGGATCACCTGCATCGGCGTGGCCGCAGCGCCTTGCCGGCGGACATCGACGTCATCTGGTTCGACCGGGCTCGCTGCGACGCAGCGGTGGACGCCGAGATCGAAGCGAGATTGCGCCGTGCCGACGCCTCGCTCGAGTGGTCCGTGAAGAACCAGGCGCGCATGCATCTGCGCAACGGCGATCGGCCCTATAGGACCTCAGCAGACGCGATGTGCCATTGGCCGGAAACGGCTACGGCCATCGGGGTCAGGCTGAGCGAGGAAGGCGAGATCGAGGTCGCCGCCCCCCTGGGTCTGGACGACCTTTTCGCGCTGATCGTCCGTCCCACCGCGGCCTTTCGCGGCCGTAAACGGCAGGTCTATCTCGATCGCCTGGCCGCGAAGCGCTGGTCCGAAACCTGGCCGGACCTGCGCATCGTGCAGGGCTGAGCGCCGCGACGCTTGGCGTTCTAGATGAAGGCCTGTCGCGCGACGCCACGTGGCTGGCGATTGCGTCCCGGCAGCTGCTCGAGGCGCTTGTGCCATTCGGCACGCACGGACGGAACGGCAACCGGCTTCGCTGCCGCGTCGGGCGCAGTCGGAGCGGCCTTGATCGCCGCTGCGGGTGTTCGCGTGCTCGCCGGCTTCACCGCCGCAGCGGGAGCAGCGGTTGCAGCGGTTGCAGCCTTCGCGACCGCCGCGGGCGCAACCGCCACAGTTTTCGCCGCCTTTGCGGCAGCCCGCAGTTCGGCGAGGCTCGGTGTCTTGCGTACAGGCTCGCTTACCGCCTTTTCCACGCTGCGCAGGCACAGCTTGCAGGAAACCTGAGTGGCGTCCGCCGAACTGTTCAGGCTCGATCCCGTGCGCCCACATGCGACATTGCCATTGGAGGCGGAGTAATGAATCACCAACGTTCTGTCTCCTGATTTTGGGGCGCGGGATTCTACACGCTCGGGCCACCCTGGCAATGCAGGTGACAGACCCTCAGGGAACAGGCCGTCCGGCGATGGCGGCAGGTTGCGGCGCGTTGGTGCCTGTATGGGTCATGCCGACGAGGTTGGGCATGTCCGTACGGATGATCTCGGCGAACAGGCGCAGCTTGGCGGGATAGCTGCGCGCATGTGGGTAGATGAGGTAGACGGGCAGGGGAGCGGCTCGCCACTGTGGCACGAGCTGGACCAGCCGGCCTTCTTCGATGTCCTGTGCAACCACCCAGGCGGAGCTGACGCACGCGCCAAGCCCTGCCAGCGCCGCACTGCGCAGGGCGTAGAGGCTGTCGGTACTCATGCGTGGCTGGATCGCGAAGCGATGCGAGCGTCCGTCCGCCTGGCAGGTCAGCACGACCTCGTCGGTGTAGTAGGTCCGTAGGGCCAGCCAGGGCAGGCGCTGGAGTTGTTCGGCGGTGGTCGGCAGCGGGCCCTCGCCAACCAGTGCCGGATGGGTCACCACTATGCGCGGGACTTCGCCGAGGCGGATAGCGACCACGGACGGGTCCTCGATGGCGCCGACCTGTACGGCGCAATCGATTCCCTCGGCCGTGAAGTTGGGCGAGCGATCATGCAGTACCCATTCGACGCTCACGTTCGGGTAGCGCGACAGATATTTGCCGAGCGGGGCAACCAACTGGTTCTGGCCGAAGGCGTGCGGGACCTGCACCCGAAGCGTGCCGCGCGGGTCGTCACGCGCGCCGAGCAGCTCGGCTTCCATCTCGCCCCAGCTTTCGAGGACCTGCCGGGCGAAACCGTAGCAGCGCTCACCATCACCGGTGAGCTGCATTCGGTGGGTCGAGCGATTGAGCAGCTGCAGGCCGAGTGACCGCTCCAGCGCCTGCAGCCGGCGGCTGACCGTGGGCTGGGTCGTGCCCAGTTGTGTCGCCGCCGCGGAGAGGCTTCCGGCGTCGACGATTCTGATGAAGGTGCGTAGCAGATCGATGCGATCGATGCCCGCCGTCGAATAGTCATTCATACGTTTCACGCATAACGGATCTGTGTCTGAAGGTACTACAGTCGCCGTTTATGCGCATGGAGAATGTCGCGACTCTGTTCGGACTGGGATTGCCCTCATGACTTCCACTTCCTCATCCCTGACGCTCAACAACCGCACGGATCTGCTCTCGCCTGGGCTTGTCCTGCTCCTGGCATCGGGTGCCGGCTTCAGCGTGGCCACGCTCTATTACAGTCAGCCGATCCTGGGTGTGCTCGGTTCTGATATCCAGGCCAGCGAAGGTGCGGTCGGCATGGTTCCGATGCTGACGCAGCTTGGCTATGCGCTCGGCATTCTGCTCCTGGCGCCGCTGGGTGATCGCTATGACCGGCGCGGGATCATTCTGGCAAAGGTCTCGATGCTCATGCTGGCTCTGCTACTCGGCAGCATCGCCCCGGGCGTCGGTACCTTGCTCGCCGCGAGCCTGGTGATCGGCCTTGCCGCGACGCTGGCGCAGGACATCGTTCCAGCGGCTGCCACCCTGGCGCCCGAGACGCAGCGCGGGAAGGTCGTGGGTACGGTCATGACCGGGCTGCTGCTGGGCATTCTGCTCTCCCGGGTCATGAGCGGCCTCATCGCCGAGCAATTCGGCTGGCGTGCCGTTTACGCCCTCGCGGCTGGCTCGATTGGCTTGATTGGGGTCGCCGCCTGGCGCGGGTTGCCACGGTTCGCACCAACCACGTCACTGGGCTACGGCGCCTTGCTCGGCTCCATGCTCAGACTCTGGGCGCAACATCCGACCCTGCGCCGCGCGGCTGTTTCCCAGGGGCTGTTGTCCGTTGCCTTCAGTGCGTTCTGGTCGACGCTCGCCGTCATGCTGCACGCCAGTTTCGGGCTCGGTAGCGCCGCGGCCGGAGCGTTTGGCCTTGCAGGAGCCGCTGGTGCGCTTGCCGCGCCTTTGGCCGGGCGATTGGCCGATCGCCGCGGACC
>DAIMZU010000455.1:0-3422 GCA_036733845.1 Ramlibacter sp. | reverse complement strand
ACCGAGTGCGGCACGGGGCTGGCGATGACCGGCTGCGGCTCCTGGACGCCCCACCAGTTCACCAGCGCATACAGCAACACGGCCAGCAGCAGGTTGGCTGCCGGGCCCGCGGCCACGATGGCGGCCCGCGCCTTCAGAGGCTGCGTGTTGAAGGCCAGGTGCCTTTCGGCGGGCGGGACGGGGGCTTCGCGCTCGTCCAGCATGCGCACGTAGCCACCCAGCGGAATCGCGCCGATGACGAATTCGGTGTCCTGTCCCGGTCGCTGCCGGCGGGGTTTCCAGGCCAGCAGCGGTCGGCCGAAGCCGACCGAGAACCGCAGGACCCGGACCCCGCAGGCCACGGCGACCCGGTAGTGGCCCCACTCGTGCACCGCGATCAGGAGGCCGAGCGCGACGATGAAGGCAACGATGGTGAGCATGGCGATCCGGCAGTAGGTTCAGGCGGGCTGCAGCCGCGCCAGGGCTTCGCCGGCGCGCCGGCGCGCGAGGCTGTCCAGCGCCAGCAGGTCGGCGAGGCTGCCGGGGTTGGAGGGCTGCACGGCGGCCAAAGTTTCCACGTTGAGTGCGTGGATCTGGTCGAAGCGGATCCGCCGGTCCAGGAAGGCGTCGACCGCGACCTCGTTGGCGGCGTTGAGCACGGCCGTGGTGCCGGGCGCCGCCCGCAGGCTGTCCCAGGCCAGTTGCAGGCCCGGAAAGCGCTCCCGGTGCCCGCGGCTGTCCAGGGACTCGAAGCTCATGTCGCCCAGGCGGCTGAAATCGAGCGCCTGCGCGCCCGACGCGATGCGCTCGGGCCAGGACAACCCGTAGGCGATGGGCACCCGCATGTCGGGCGTGCCGAGCTGGGCCACCACCGAGGTGTCCCGGTACTGCACCATCGAGTGCACGATGCTCTGGGGGTGGATCACGACATCCAGCCGCTGCGGCCCCAGGCCGAACAGGTAGCGCGCCTCGATCACCTCGAGCGCCTTGTTCATCATGGTGGCCGAGTCGACCGAAATCTTGCGGCCCATGACCCAGTTGGGATGGGCGCAGGCCTGCTCGGGCGTAACCTGCGCAAGCTGCTGCGGCGCCCAGGTGCGGAAGGGCCCGCCCGAGGCGGTCAGGATGATCTTCTCGACCCGTTCGTCCCAGGTCGACGGGTCTTCGGGCAGCGCCTGGTAGATGGCGGAGTGCTCGCTGTCGATGGGCAGCAGGGTGGCACCGCCCGCGCGCACGGCCTCCAGGAACACCTCGCCGCCGACGACCAGCGCCTCCTTGTTGGCCAGCAGGAGCCGCTTGCCCGCGCGCGCCGCGGCCAGGCAGGGCGCCAGGCCGGCGGCGCCCACGATGGCGGCCATGACAATGTCGACCTCTTCGTGGGCGGCGATCTGCTCGAGCGCGCAAGGGCCGGCGAGGACGCGCGTGGGCAGGCCCTCGGCGGCCAGCCGGCCGGACAGCGCGCGGGAGGCCTCGGCGTCCGTCATGACGGCGAAGCGCGGCCGGAAGCGGGCGCACTGCGCGAGCAGGGGCTCGACCTGGCGCGCCGCGCTCAGGGCGATCACTTCGAAGCGATCAGGGTGGCGAACCAGCACGTCGAGGGTGCTGGTGCCGATGGAGCCGGTCGAGCCCAGCACGGTGATGCGCTGGCGTTTCATGCGGGCCTCGCGAGGGATGCCAGCATCAGCGCCAGCGGAAGGGTCGGCAGCAGGGCGTCGACCCGGTCGAGCACGCCACCGTGGCCGGGCAGCAGGCCGCTGGAGTCCTTGGCGCCCGCGGCGCGCTTGACCAGTGATTCGACGAGGTCGCCGACCACGCTCATGGCGACCATGAACACGCTGGCCAGGACCAGCAGGAGCCAGCCCTGCGCGGCGAGGCGACCATACAGGCTGGGCACGGCGGCGCCGAGCGCCCGGTCGAGCATGACCCAGGCGATCGCCAGGACCAGCACCCCGGCCATGCCGCCCCACACGCCTTCCCAGCTCTTTCCGGGGCTGATCGAGGGCGCCAGGCGCACCCGGGTGAAGCGCAGGCCGAAGGCCTTGCCGGCGAAGTAGGCGGCGATGTCGGCGACCCACACGAGCACCAGCGCAGACAGCAGGAAGTTGACGCCGATGGTGCGTGCCTGTGCAACGGCCAGCCACGCCAGCCACAGGGCGGCGACGCCGCCGGCAATACGCAGCGCCCGCGGCAGGCGGGCCCAGCCGGGCACCCCCGCCCGCAGCATGAGTGCACCCGCCAGGACCCACAGGCTGCCGGACAGCAGCCACAGCATCGGCAGGGGCCGGTCGACGGCGCCGGCGGCCCAGGTGCCCAGGCACAGCGCCAGGCAGGCGGTGGCCGTGCCGATGCTCGCCGCCTGCGACAGCCCGTTGAGCCGGCCCCATTCCCATGCGCCTGCGGTCAGCAGCAGCAGGGCCAGGGCAATGAAGGGCCGCGGGTCGGGCCAGAACAGCGCCGGCAGCAGGATGGCGAGCAAGACCGCTGCCGTGATGATGCGCTGCTTGAGCATGGGCGGAACGAATGGCCGGAGCCGGCTCAGGCGGCCTTGCGCGAGGGCGCCGGCAACTGCTCGGAGGTCTTGCCGAAACGCCGCTCGCGGCGGCTGTAGTCGTCGATGGCGAGGTCGAGTTCGGCCGCGTCGAAGTCGGGCCAGAGCTTGTCGGAGAAGTAGAACTCGGAATAGGCCGACTGCCACAGCAGGAAGTTGCTGATCCGCCGCTCGCCGCCGGTGCGGATGACGAGGTCGGGATCGGGCACGTGCGACAGGGCCATGGCGGTGCCGAGGGATTCCTCGGTGATGGGCCGGCCTTCGGCCTGCAGGCGAGCGGCGGCCTGCGCGATGTCCCAGCGGCCGCCGTAATTGAAGCACACGTTGAGCACCAGGCGGTCGTTGGCGGCCGTGGCGATCTCGGCCTTGTCGAGCCCGGCGAGCATCTTGGCCGCCAGCCGGCTGCGGTCGCCGACGAAGCAGATGCGCACCCCTTCGGCCTTGAGCTGCGGCACCTCGCGGGCCAGCGCCAGCGCCAGCAGGTCCATGAGACCGGAGACCTCCTCGGGCGGGCGGCTCCAGTTTTCGGACGAGAAGGCGAACACCGTGAGCACCCGCACGCCGATCTCGCCGCAGCGCCGCACGCACGAGCGCAGCACGTCGACGCCTACCTTGTGGCCCGCCACGCGGGGCAGGAAGCGCCGGGACGCCCAGCGGCCGTTGCCATCCATCACGATGGCGAGGTGGTGCGGAATATGGCGGGTCAAGGCGTGCGGCCCGTCAGACGGCCATGATCTCTTGTTCCTTGGAGGCGACCATCGCGTCGATCTCGCCGATGTGGCGGTCGGTCACCTTCTGGATGTCGGACTCGGCACGCTTCTGGTCGTCCTCCGACGCGAGCTTGTCCTTGACCAGCTTCTTGACGTGCTCGTTGGCGTCGCGGCGCAGGTTGCGG
>DAIMZU010000454.1:0-3431 GCA_036733845.1 Ramlibacter sp. | reverse complement strand
GGTCTGCACCACCAGCCCGGTGGTCCTCGGTGGAACGACCGTCCGCTTCGACCTGGCGCAGGTGATGGTGGACCGGATGCAGGGTGCCGGCGGCAGCGCGCTGCAGGTGGCTGGCGGCACCATCCGCGGTCCGGCGCTGAATGTGCCCAACCCGCTGGGCAACGTGCCGGGAATCGTGTGCGGCGCCTCCCTCGTGGATGCAGCGCTCTTCAACGCCTTCGTGCGCCTGCGTGACCGGCGCGACCCGGACCTGCAGGGCGAGCTGTCGGTCGCCGGCAGCACCCACCTGGGCGGTGCGCTGGGGGTCGGCGGGAACACCCGCATGGGCGGCTGCGCCGAGGTGCTCGCGGCCACGGGCCGTGCGGGTTTCGGGTGTACGTCGCCGGACGACCTTCCGGCGGGGTACGCGGGCGGCCTGCGGTCGGTCGATGTGGTCGCCGGCGCACGCATCCTGGCGTCGGACAACCCGTCCGCCTTCACCGGCACGAACACCCACTTCGCCTTGCTCGACGTGAGCGGCGGCCGTGCCGAGATCCGGACGTCCGGCCGGGCGGCGGCGGACCGGCTCGCACCCACGGGCAGCTATGCCGCGGGTTCCGCCTGCCATCCGGACGACGAGGGCGCGATCGCCCGGCGTGCCGGGCGGCCGGGCCTGGTGGTGTGCCAGGGCGGCAGCTGGACGGTCCTGCAGACCCGCGCGGCCGTGCGCGACGCCTGCGCACCGAACGGCTCGGTTGCCACCGATGCCGCCGGCGTGCAACTGGTCTGCCTGGACGGCAGCTACCAGTCCATGGCCGACCTCCTTCGCACCGCCACGCCCGACGCAGGCTGCCAGCAGCCCGGCGCCACGGCGCTGGACACGGCGCAAGGCAACGAGATGCTGATCTGCCGGCGCAACCCCTCGGGCGGCATCCTGCGGTGGATGCGCCTGCGTGACGTCACGCAGCACCTGTCGTACGTCAACACGATCGAGGTCACGGACGCGAGCGTCGGCGCCACGGGAACGGTCTTCAAGCCGAACTGCGCAGCCGCGCCCCAGCAGTCCGCCGTGCCGATCATCCAGCTCTTTCCCAAGGCCTACACCTCGGATGACGGGGGCCTGTCCCTGTATGCCACCGACCTCGGCGACCGGTGGCAGGTGTTCCTGCGCTCGGGCGCTGCAACCGTGCTGCGGGGAGCGCCGCATGCGGTGGCGCTGGCCCATGTGTATTGCTACTTTCAATGAAGCGAAAGGTCCCGCGCACCGAAGTGCGGGAGCACCGGCTTTCATCCATTCCCGGTGCCCGAGGGTAAACCTGTCCAGCCGCAGTCCGCGGCTTTCCCTACAATGGCTCGCAATCCAGAACACGAGCCGCTGACCGGCGCAGGAGTGCCTTCCGTGCAAAGCAAGAAAGCCCAGGCCGCATCGCCGCCCCCCGGCGGGCGTCCGGCGGTGCGCGTCATCAAGAAGTACCCCAACCGCCGGCTGTACGACACGGACACCTCGTCGTACATCACGCTCGTCGAGGTCAAGCAGCTGGTGCTGGATGGCGCGCCGTTCGTGGTGCGCGAGGCCAAGACCGGCGAGGACCTCACGCGCAGCATCCTGCTGCAGATCATCCTCGAGGAAGAGGCCGGCGGCGCGCCCATGTTCAGCGAAGCGGCGCTCGCGAACATCATCCGTTTCTACGGGCACGCGATGCAGGGCTTCATGGGCAGCTACCTCGAGAAGAACGTGCAGGCCTTCACCGACATGCAGGCCCAGCTGACCGAGCAGTCCAAGACATTCACACCCGAGATGTGGGCGCAGTTCAGCAGCATGCAGAACCCGCTGATGCAGGGCATGATGGGCACCTACCTCGAGCAATCCAAGACCATGTTCGAGAAAATGCAGGAACAGATGCAGAAGCAGACCGAGCAGATGCTCGGCGCCTTCGGGGTCAAGCGGTAGCCCGACCGGTGGGGGAGGGCGGGCCGGACCGTCTCCGTCCCCGCGCCGGCAGGGGCATCGCCACCTGCGGGACAATATGGGGATGAGCGCCACTGCGTCGTCGACGATCGACACTTCCACCCCTACCATCTCGCCTCCCAAGGTGGGCTTCGTCAGCCTGGGCTGCCCCAAGGCCCTGACCGACTCCGAACTCATCCTGACCCAGCTGTCGGCCGAGGGCTATCAGACGTCCAAGACCTTCGAGGGCGCGGACCTGGTGATCGTCAACACCTGCGGCTTCATCGACGATGCGGTCAAGGAGAGCCTGGACACCATCGGCGAAGCCCTGGCCGAGAACGGCAAGGTGATCGTCACTGGCTGCCTGGGTGCGCGGGCGGCGGATGACGGCGGCAACCTGGTGCGCAACATCCACCCCGCCGTGCTGGCTGTGACCGGGCCGCATGCGACGCAGGAAGTCATGGACGCGGTGCACTTGCACCTGCCCAAGCCGCACGATCCCTTCATGGACCTGGTGCCGGGCGGCTTCGGCGAGGCCGGGCTGAAACTCACGCCCCGGCACTACGCTTACCTCAAGATCAGCGAAGGCTGCAACCACCGCTGCACCTTCTGCATCATTCCCTCGATGCGCGGTGACCTGGTCAGCCGGCCGATCGGCGACGTGCTGAAGGAAGCGCGGGCGCTGTTCGAGGGCGGCGTCAAGGAATTGCTGGTGGTCAGCCAGGACACCTCCGCCTACGGCGTCGACCAGAAGTACCGCACGGGCTTCTTCGACGGCCGCCCGGTGCGCACGCGTCTGCTGGAGCTTGCGCAGGCACTCGGCGAACTGGCCGAGCCCCATGGGGCCTGGGTGCGCCTGCACTATGTGTACCCTTATCCCTCGGTGGACGAGGTCATCCCGCTGATGGCGACCGGGCGCGTGCTGCCGTACCTGGACGTTCCCTTCCAGCACAGCCACCCGGATGTGCTTCGGCGAATGAAGCGTCCGGCGAGTGGTGAGCGCAACCTCGAGCGCATCCAGCGCTGGCGCGATCTCTGCCCCGAACTGGTGGTGCGCAGCACCTTTATCGCGGGCTTCCCCGGCGAGACCGAGCAGGAGTTCCAGCACCTGCTCGACTTCGTGCGCGAGGCGCGCATCGACCGCGCGGGCTGCTTCGCCTACAGCGACGTCAAGGGCGCGGCCGCCAACGAACTGCCCGGAATGCTGCCCCAGGAAGTGCGCGAGGAGCGGCGCGCGCGATTCATGGCCGTGGCCGAAGAGGTGTCCGCGGCCAAGCTGCGCGAGCGCATCGGGGCGACCATGCAGGTGCTGGTCGACTCGGCACCGGCCCTCGGCCGCAAGGGCGGCGTCGGCCGCAGTTACGCGGACGCACCCGAGATCGACGGCGTCGTGCGCTTGCTGCCGCCCGAGAAGATCAGCAAGCAGCTGAAAGTCGGCGAATTCACCCGTGCGCGCGTGGTGGCCACCGAAGGCCACGACCTGGTGGCGCTGCCCGTCTAGAAG
>DAIMZU010000453.1:0-3431 GCA_036733845.1 Ramlibacter sp. | reverse complement strand
CAAGGGCGAATACAAGCACGTGGAAGGCAAGCGCATCCTGGAGCCGGTCAAGGGCCGGCTGGCCGACACCCTGCGCGAGATGCAGGAAGACGTGCAAAGCTCCATCAGCTACTCGGGAGGCCGCAAGCTGATGGACATCCGCAAGGTGAACTACGTCATCCTCGGCGGGGACAACGCGGGTGAGCATCTGCTGATGTGAAGGCGTGCGCGGGGGCCTTCGGTGGATCACCTGCCCGAGAGCAGCTCCCACGCCAGCCGGTTCAGCCGGCTGCCCTCCTCCACCAGCGCATCGAGCACGCTGAAGTGATTGAGACCCGGCAATGCCTCGCACACGGGCACCCGCTGTGTCCCCCACGCCTGCCGGATTAACTCGTTCTGGCGAAGAAACTCCATGCTCTCGCGTCCGCCGGCCACCGTGTAGAGCGTGCCTGATGCCGGCGCCGGCAGGCGTGCCGGACTCGCCTGCAGCACCTGGGACTCGGTGAGCTGCAAGGCCACCTGCAGCGAAGGCGTGAAGCGCAGCGGCTCGAGCTCGTACAGGCCGGAGATCGACAGCGCCCGCTCCACCAGGCGGGCCGGAAGCTTCGCATCGAAGCCGGTCCAGTCGCAGGCCAGCATCATGGCGGCCAGGTGGCCGCCGGCCGAGTGACCCGCCACCGTGATGCGGCCGGGATCTGCGCCAAACGACGCGATGTGCTTCGCGGTCCAGGCCAGCGCCCGCACCATCTGCATCACGATCCCCGGGACGGTCGCTGCCGGGCACAGGTCGTAGTTGGGAACCACCAAGCAGGCGCCCTTGCGCGTGAACGCGGGCGCGATGAACGAGTGGTCGCTCTTGTCCAGCGAGCGCCAATACCCCCCGTGGATGAACACCAGCACCGGCCCCTCCGGCCGCGCGCTCGGAAAGACGTCCAGCCGCTCACCCGGGCTGCGGCCATAGGCAACATCGATCGAGCAGGGTTCGCTCGCGCGCACCTGCGCCGACGTACGCGCCCAGCGCTCGAGATACTGGGGATGGTCCGGCACACGGGCGCGGTTGTTGTACTGCTGTTCCAGCCATGGGGCGTCGTTGAGTTTCATGCGAGTCCTTCACCTGCAGTGACGACTCTACGCCTTGCGGCCCGGAGAGCCAAACGACGGGCTGTCCAGGCCCCGCGCCAGCACGGAAAGCCCAACTCGAGCGACCCGTCACCGACGCTCAGGCGTCATGCCTGTGCCCGGCCAGCGTCTGCTCGATGCGATCACCCAGCTCAGCCAGGCCCACCGCCGTCAGGTCCACATCGTGCGTCCCCGCCACGAGCCGGCTGGCGGCAGGGCCGAGCGCATGCTTCAGCTCACCCAGGAATGGACTGGAGGCGAACAGGTGCACCGCGTCGTAGCTGTGCGCGTGCGCTGCGTCCTCGAGCCATTGGGCGAGCTCGCGGGCAAAGTGCTGGCGCTCCTTGCTCTGCGCATCGACCCGGGGCTCGAAAGCAGCGCCGCCGAAGCCATGGCCTGAAAGCTCCCGCCCCGCCCGGTCGTCGCCCAGCTCGCTGCTGCGAGCCCTGCTGGCCGGGTGTTCAAGGGTGCGGAGCATCACGAGCGGCCTCGAGGGGCCCAGCTCCAGCACGCGGGCACGTGCAGCGTTGGCGATGACGATCCATTCGTGTTTCATGATGATTGCTCCCGAGAAGACGTTCAAGGACGCCGACAGTGAACTCCGGATCCGCGGAAGGAGCCCGCAGGACCGCAACCTTTTCAGCCAGGCTCAATACATCTGCGGCAGCGCGGCTTCCGGCGCTGGCTGCTTGGTCGGGGCATCGGCGATCAGGCAGTCGACCGTCAGTATCAATGCCGCGATGGAGCCGGCATTCTGAAGCGCGAGCCGGGTCACCTTGGCCGGGTCGATGACGCCCATTTCCATCATGTCGCCGTATATTTGGCGCGCCGCGTTGTAGCCGAAGCTGCGGCTTTCCGATGCATCGACCTTCTCGAGGACGATCGATGGCTCCTGAGCCGCGTTGACGACGATACGCCGCAGCGGCTCCTCGAGCGCACGGGCGACGATCTTGACGCCAGAGTCCTCGTCCAGCGTGCGCAGCGCCATCCCCTGCAACACGCGTCGCGCCCGCAGCAGCGCGACACCTCCGCCCGGCACGATCCCTTCCTCGACCGCCGCCCGCGTGGCATGCAGCGCGTCCTCCACTCTCAGCTTGCGCTCCTTCAGCTCGGTCTCGGTGGCAGCGCCAACCTTGATGACTGCGACGCCGCCCGAGAGCTTGGCCACCCGCTCGTCCAGCTTCTCGCGGTCATAGTCGCTCGTCGCTTCGCGGCGTTCCCTCTTCAGTGCGGCGATGCGGTCGGCAATCCCGCTCCTGTCTCCCTCGCCGCCGATGATGGTGGTGCTCTCCTTCTCCACCACCACGCGACGCGCCCGGCCCAGGTGCGTGAACCTCGCTTTCTCCAGGCTGAGGCCGAGCTCCGGCGAAATCACCTGCCCCCCAGTGACCAGCGCGATATCCTGCAGCATCGCCTTGCGTCGGTCGCCGAAGCCCGGAGCCTTGACCGCGCAGGTCTTCAGTACGCCACGCACGCTGTTGACGACCAGCATCGCCAACGCGTCCGCTTCGACTTCCTCGGCGATCACCAGGAGTGGCGCCCCCGCCTTGGCCGCCTCTTCCAGCAGGGGAACCAGGTCCTGGAGCGCCGCAAGCCGCTGGTCACACAGAAGGATGGCGGCGTTCTCCAGCACAGCGCACTGGCGCTCGGCGTCATTGATGAAGTAGGCTGAGAGATAACCGCGGTCGAACTGCAGGCCTTCGACCACTTCCAGCACGCTGGCCATGCCTGAACCGTCCTCGATCGACACCGCGCCGTCCCGGCCGACCTTGCCCATCGCCTCGGCCACGAGGTCACCGATGGATCGGTCGTTGTTGGCTGAAATGGCGGCCACATGGGCCACCTCCTGGGTGCTGGCGCAGGGTTGGGCCATCTGCTGGAGTTCAGCCACGACCGCGGCAATGGCTGTTTCAATGCCGTGCTTCAACTCCATCGGGTTCATGCCGGCGGCGAGGTACTTCAGCCCCTCCTGAACGAGGGCATGCGCGAGCACGCTCGCGGTGGTCGTGCCGTCTCCGGCCATTTCGCTGGTTCGTGAGGCCACTTCGCGCAGCAGTTGGGCGCCCATGTTCTCGAACCGGTCTTCGAGTTCGATGGCCTTGGCGACCACCACGCCCGAGTTGACGATCTGCGGCGGGCCGAACTCGCGCTCGAGGACCACGGTGCGGCCCCGTGGACCGAGCGTGACCTTGACAGCGTCGGCCATGGTGTCGACGCCACGGCGGATCCTCTCGCGCGCGTCTTCCCGAAAAACAAGTCTCTTGGCAGTCATGACGAAGCACCTCCAAATTCAATGCTGCCGGGAGCAGCCCCCCTCCAGGGTTGCGCCAGGT
>DAIMZU010000452.1:0-3437 GCA_036733845.1 Ramlibacter sp. | reverse complement strand
AGGTGGTACAGCCATTCGGCCAGGCCGAGCTGGGCCAGCACCCACAGGAGTGCGCTGCCCGCGATGACCACGCCCCAGCCCCGACGCATCGCGAGCGAGAAGGCCCACGGGCTGCCCAGCATGAACAGCACGTACATGGGCAGGATGTCCAGCAGCGGGGGCTGGTAGATGAGCAGCAGGCCGCCCACCAGCGCGTCCAGCGGCTCGCGCAGGTAGAAGGACATCAGGTTCTTGACCGCGGGCTGGTCCACCTTGATGCCGATGAACGCGATGATCGTGAACAGGAACAGGAGGGTGGCCGCATGGCAGCCGTAGACCAGCAGCGCGCGGCGCCAGAAGGCGCGGCGGGTCGCGTCGATGCCCTGCTCGTGAGCGAGGCGCCCGTACACCAGGCCGGCCATGTAGCCGGACAGCAGGACGAAGCCCTCGGCCGCGGAGACATAGCCGAAGGGCTGCCCCAACGGATTGGTGAGTCGGGTGGGAAGGTGCGTGAGGGTCATGAGCATGAGCATCAATCCCCTCAGCGCATCGATCTCCCAGCGTCGGTTCGATGGCATGCCTCAGGCATTGTCCCATGCGGCGCGGCGGCTGGGACCCTGTCCGACACGGATTAGGGCAGGAAGCGCGAAGCGCCGGACGCCCGCTGGCGGCACGCTTGGCAGGTCGAGCGAGGCGCGGCTGCGCCCTGCCGTCCCCCAACGAACCCGAACGAAAGGACACACCCCATGAGAAATGACCTGGCCACCCTCGCCGCCATCGCGGCCGGCGGTGTCGGCTTCCTGCTGGCCAACCAGGTGGATCGCCGCCACGTCTCCCGCTCTTCGATGCCCTCGATGCCTTCGATGCCGTCCATGCGCTCGCTGCATCTCTCGCGGCACCACCAGCGCTACCTGGCCGACCACGCGTTGCCGGCGGGCACGGCCCTGGTGGGCGTTGCGGCGCTGGTTGCGGGCGGGCTGTACCTGGCCAACTACCTCAGGCAGAGCCCCGGCTCCAGCTCGTCATCGAACGTGCAGGAGTCGATCGAGCTCGATGTGCCGGTGCGGGTCGCCTACAACCAGTGGACCCAGTTCGAGGAATTCCCGAAATTCATGGACTCGGTGGACGAGGTACGGCAGGTCACCGACACGCACCTGCACTGGAAGGCCATGGTCGCCGGCAAGGTCAAGGAGTGGGAAGCCGAGATCACCGAGCAGATCCCCGACAAGCGAATCGCCTGGCGCAGCACGACCGGCGTGCGCAATGCGGGCGTGGTCACCTTCCACAAGATCGGACCGAACCGCACCCGCGTGATGCTGCAGATGGACTACGAGCCGCAGAGCTTCGCCGAGAAGGCAGGCGATGCGCTCGGGGCCGTCAAGCTGACGGCCCATGGGAACCTCAAGCGATTCAAGGAACTGGTCGAGTCCCGCGGCCACGAGACCGGCGGCTGGCGCGGCACGGTCCCCCAGAGCTGAAGCTGAGCGGCTTCAGCAGGTGCTGCGCGTCCAGAGCGACGGTGAGCGCTCGGGGCGCGCGTTGCGGTTCGCGGCCGTGGCGGTGTAGGCGACGCCCAGGCGCCAGACGCGGGCGCCTGTCGCGTACGTCACCTTGTTGTCCCAGGTGGTACAGGCAGCCGCCGGTGCAGGTGCCGGAGCCGGAGCCGGAGCCGGAGCCGGAGCCGGAGCCGGAGCGGGTGCAGGTGCAGGTGCAGGTGCCGGTGCAGGTGCCGGAGCGGGAGCCGGAGCCGGAGCCGGAGCCGGAGCCGGAGCCGGAGCCGGAGCGCTGCACGCGATCTCGAACCAGTACGCCGGCGTCCACTCGGGCGGGCTGTTGACGTTCCACACCGTGGAGGACTGCGCGCTCGCCTCGTACATCTTGCCGAGGCGGCTCACGCGGTCACCCGGCCAATAGCGCAGCTGGCTGTTCCACTCAGGATAGGCACAGCTCACGCTGGTGCTGCTCGTCGTGGTGGCGGTCGTGGTCGTCGTGGGGGCCGGTGCGGGCGCCGGCGCGCCGCTGGCCGTCTTGAAGATGTTCAGGAACTGGTACTGCGTCTGAACCACGCCGGAGTAGCTGTTCATGTTCATGCCGGTGCTGGTCTGCGCGCGGTCTCGCCCGAAGGACCAGTACGAGAGCATGCCGATGCCGTTCTGCTTCACGAAGTTCGCCACGGTCTGGGCGTCGGTGAGCGTCAGGGTCGAGCCGTCGTCGTTGATGCCGATCATCGGGGTCATGCCCATGCGCGCCCACACCTGTGCCGGCGTGAGGCCGGGCCATATCGTGGACAGCTGCGAGTGGCTGGCCTGCATGGTCATGATCGAGGCCTGCGCGACGGTGGATGGCGACACCATGGTGCGCAGGTTCTCCAGGCCGAAGCTCATGGTCATCACGTTCACCCGGCCGATGCGCACGCCTGCGGCGTTGGCGTTCTTCAGCAGCGCCATCGAGTTGGCGTCCAGGCCACGCAGCCACCCGGGCAGGGTGAAGGACGTGAAGAGGTCCGGATATTTCTGCTGAAGCCGCAGCAGCACGCGAGTGCGGCGCTCATGCCCGGTGGTGTTGGCGAGTTGTGATCCCTCGACGTCCCAGTCGATGCGGCGCGTGCCGGAGTCGACCATCAGCTTCTCGAGCATGGCGAACAGCTGGTCGTCGGTGCAGGCGATTTCCGCATAAGTGCCCGCTGCGCCGCCCATCGACACGATCAGGTGGCCGCCGTTGCTGGCAAAGACCTTGGCATCGGGCAGCTTCTGGGTGAGGTAGCTGTCCAGGGCGCAGCTGCCATTGGTCACGCCGAAGGCCAGCGTGAAGGCGTTGTGCCCCGAGGCTTTCTGCGCCTGCGTCAGGGTGGTGGCGGTCCACCCCTCGAAATACGGAATGATCTCCTGCGCCTGTGCGCCGGCGGCAGCACACAGTGCCACGCTGGCCGCCAGGGCACGCAGGCGGCCACGCGTGGACAGGGGGGAAGTGGCCCGGGGGGCCGTCGTCTCGTGCTTCAGGGGCATGCGTCACGGCGTCGGGCTGACGCCGCCTCGTGTTTCGTCGGGCAAGGCTTCGCCCAGCGAACGAGCGCCGGTTTTTCGGCGGTTCGAGCGAGGGTTCGGCGGTGGAGGCCGCAGGCTCCCGCAGGCGGAAGCTCAAGCGCGGCTGGAACGCATCCTAGTAGGACACGTCCGACACGCCATAGGGAACTCAGCAGTTTTGGTAAGCGAGTGCTGCAGAGCAGCCGCCCTGTTTACGTGGGTGCGCCTGTGTTACAGCCAGACACCCCTGCCGGTGCGCATGGCCGTGACAGATTCACCGGTCGGTGGAGGGCAGGCGCGGCAGTCCTGGCAGGGCCGGTGCCGGTGCAGAGGCATTGGGCGGAAGGGTGGGGTGGCTGCGCAGCACCGCAAACCAGGCGGCGGCTGCCGCGAGCGCCACGACGATGACCGCGGCGAGGGCGAGTGCGGCCATCC
>DAIMZU010000451.1:0-3440 GCA_036733845.1 Ramlibacter sp. | reverse complement strand
CGCCAGCACCGCCGCGGCAAGGCAACGCGGGGCAGTCGGGCGGAAACGAGGACAACGAGCGGACACGGCAGGACGACCCATACAGCACCCGCATTGTCCCGCAGCCAGTCGCCCGCCGCCAGCGGGCCTGCAGCGTCCAGGCGACGCCTGCGGGTTTGTCCCGAGCGGAGCCGCCCCGGCTGATCAGCGCGGATCCAGCAGGGCCTGGTCCGTGCCAGCGGCAGCGACCTTGCCGGGCACAGGTGCAGCGACAGGAGCAGGTGCCTCGGCGGTCCCGGGTGCGTCGCGTGGCACATCGAAAAGCAGGAACGGGGGCTTGCCCGGGCGCGTGCGCTGCAGAAGCGGCCGCGCGACATTGAAGACCGGCACCCCATTGACCGTCCGGCCTTCCACCGCACCGCGGTGGGCATGCCCGTGGAAAACCGCGTCGACGGGATAGCGCAGCAGGGGCTCCTCCAGGCGGCTGCTGCCCAGGAAGGGGTAGATCTCCAGCGGTTCTCCCTCGACGGTGCCCACCACCGGCGCATAGTGCAGCAAGGCGATGCGCCGCTGCGTGCGCAGCTTCGCAAGGGCAGACTCCAGCTTCAGCGCCTCGCGCAGCGCCTCCTGCACGAAGGCCTTGACCGCCGGCTCGCCCCATGCGCCGAGCGAGCCCCGGCCGAAGCCGCCGGCGAAGCCCTTGGCGCCGGCGATCCCGACGCCTTCGATCTCGCAGGCCTCGCCATCGAGCACCCGAACGCCCGCTTTCACCAGCGCCTCGACGACGACCTCCGGCGTGCCCGACTCGTAATCATGGTTGCCGAGCACTGCGACGACCGGAACCGAGGCGGCGGCGAGTTCGTCGGCCAGGATATGCGCCTCCTCGGCCGTGCCGTAGTCGGTCAGGTCGCCGCACAGGAGCAAGGCGTCCGCGGCCTCGCTGGCCTGCGCGAAGAAGCCTCGGAGCGTGCCGCCGGAGTCCCGGGTCACGTGGATGTCGCCGACCGCAGCGAAGCGGACGCAGTTCTGGGACTTGGCCATGGTCAGCCCGCCTTTCGGCTGGCACGGCCACGCGCGCAACAGCGGCTGCAAAGGGTCATGGAGAGGGGGGAAGGATGGAAATGCACAGGAGCCATGCTGGCGGATGCCCGGCGACATCGGGCATGTCCGTTCGCCGTCGTCAACTGTAGGCCCAGGCCGACGATGCATGAGGCTCCCGGCCGTGCCCATGCGGTCCGGGGCGGCACGTAGTCTGGCCTGCCGCCTCACCAAGGCAACGACAAGGACAGCATCATGGCTCCCGGCCCGCTCGCACCGTCGCTGGAAGAAGAAGTCCCGCCGGCCACCGCCGATTTCTACCGGCGCGCGATCCAGTCGCTGGTCGATGCCGGCATTCCATTCCTGGTCGGGGGCGCGTTCTCGCACGCCTGCTTTACCGGCATCCGCCGTTCGACCAAGGACCTGGACCTGTTCATCCGGCGCGAGCACTACGACCAGATCGCGTCACTGATGGAGGCCCAGGGATGGCGCGCCGAGATGTCCTACCCACACTGGCTGGCCAAGGTGTACTGCGGCGACGACTTCATCGACCTCATCTTCAACTCGGGCAATGGCGTCACGCCCGTGGACGAGCGCTGGTTCCAGGACAACCTGCAGGCCGATGTGCTCGGCGTACAGGTGAGCGTCGCCAACCCGGAAGACAGCATCCTGTCCAAGTCCTTCATCATGGAACGCGAGCGCTATGACGGCGCCGACATCGCCCACGTGCTGCACGCGACCGCCGAGCGCCTCGACTGGCCCGGCCTGGTCGACCGCTTCGGCCAGCACTGGCGCGTGCTGCTCGCTCACCTGACGCTCTTCGGCTACATCTACCCGGGTGAGCGGCACCGCGTACCGCGCTGGGTGATGGAACAGCTCATGGCGAAGCTGGCGGCGGAGACGGAGCAGGCACCGCCGGACGACCCGCACCTGTGCGCCGGAACGCTGCTCTCCCGCGAACAGTACCTGCACGACGTGCACCGCCTGGGCTACGTCGATGGGCGGCTGGCGGTGACCACCATGACGCCTGACGACGTGGCACGCTGGACGGAGGCGATCACCGAAGACAAGGCTGCCCCCGGCGACGAGACGCTGCGTGCGGCAGGCACTGCGCAGGACTGATTCCTCAACGCGCCGGCGCCACCCGCCAGACCGTGTTGCCGACGTCGTCGGCCACCAGCAGGCCGCCGCGCGCATCGATCGCCACCCCCACCGGCCGCCCCCATGCACGATCTTCGGGACTCAGGAACCCGGTCAGGACCTCCCGCGGCAGGCCCTGCGGACGGCCGTCCCGGAACGGGACGAACACGACCGAGTAGCCAGACAGGGGCCGGCGGTTCCAGGATCCGTGCAGCCCGACGAAGACGCCCTCCTCCAGGCCCGGACCCTGCCGCCCGTCGGCAAACGCCAATCCGAGCGGAGCCACGTGGTTGCCCAGGGAGTAGTCCGGCGTGATCGCCTGCGTGACGCGCCCGGGCTGCTGCGGCTGCACGCGCGGGTCGACGTTCGGGCCCCAGTAGCTCCACGGCCAGCCATAGAAGCCGCCATCGCGCACCGACGTGAGATAGTCCGGCACCAGGTCACTGCCCAGTTCGTCGCGCTCGTTCACCACGGTCCACAGCGCACCGGTGCGTGGCTCCCAACCCAGGCCGTTCGGATTGCGCAGGCCGGAGGCGAACAGGCGCTTGCGCCCGGTCGCCCGGTCCACCTCCCAGATCGCCGCGCGGCCTTCTTCCTCGTGCAGGCCGTACTCGCCGACGTTGCTGTTGGAGCCGACGGTCACAAAGAGCCTGGAGCCGTCGCGGCTGGGCAGGATGTTCTTGGTCCAGTGGTGGTTGCGCCCCGCCGGCAGGTCGGTCAACTGCTGCGGCGTCGCATCGATGCGGGTCTGGCCGGGCGTGAAAGGCACGTGGACGACCGCATCGGCGTTGGCGATGTACAGCCGGCCGTCGAGCCAGGCCATGCCGAACGGCGAGTGCAGGCCGTCGATGAGCACTGTGCGCGTTTCGGCAACCCCGTCGCCATCGGCGTCGCGCAGCAGCGTGATGCGGTCGGCGCTGGGCACCCCCGCCCCGGCGATCTTCATGCCCCAGGCCATGATGCGCTCGCGCAGGCCCTTTGGACTGGAGGGGTTGCGGGGCTTGTTCGATTCAGCCACCAGCACGTCCCCATTGGGCAGCACGTGCAGCCAGCGCGGATGCGACAGGCCCGTCGCCAGCGCGGTCACCTGCATCCCCGCAGCCGCGACGGGCTGCTGCCCCGCGGGCCATCCCTTGGCAGGGGCGATCTTCACCGTCGGGATCAGGGCGGTGCGTGGCGGCGGCAGCTCCGGTTGCGGGCCCATGGCGCGCTCGTCCGGAATGCGGGACATGTCGCCGCAGGCGGCGAGCGCGAGCAGGAGGGGCAGGCAGGCAGCAAGGCGG
>DAIMZU010000450.1:0-3440 GCA_036733845.1 Ramlibacter sp. | reverse complement strand
ATGCGCAACTGCGCGATGACGGCTCCCCAGAGGCGCTGGACAACCAGCTCCAGGCCATCGAAAAGACCCTCATCATCATGTTCGGGTCGAAACTCGCGAATTTCATCCGGGACCATGTCGCCCAGGCGCAATACAAGTACTGGGGCAGCATGGACCTCGTCCTCGCGAATGGGCTCGCACCCACGCGCACCGAATCCGATCGCTGGCGTGTCCTGCGCACGGCCCTCCAGACCGTGGCATACACCGGCCTGAGCCTGGCGGGCAGGCTGTGGCTCTCGGAGGAAATCAAGTCCTTACTGAGGCCGCTCGAGGGCTACGAAGGCTCGGCGCTTGCGCGGGAGCGGTTCGCCTATCAGTTCGGACAGGCTGCACCGCGCCTCGGGGCGGGCGTCGCGGTGGAGGCGGTCGATCCGCTGTTCATTGGGCTGTGCAGCTTCATCGCTGCCATGTTTTGCGGCGCGCGCGTGCGCTTCGAGGCCGGCGAAGAGCAAACCGCCGCAGCGGCCTGGCGCGCCCATGTCGCAGACCCCGTGGGGCGGGCCGACACCCGTGAGCGGGCGCGGCGGCACACCGCCGTGCGCATGGCCATGCAGACGCCTGTCGACCTGGCCACCGCCTGGAGCACCCCCTGGGAACCGGCTGTCGTCATTGGCGCTGTCTTCAACGGAATGACCGAGACCCGCGGCTACTTCGTGGACCGCTGCAACCGGGCCAGGACGGAAGTTCCCGCCACCATCAGCGACGGGGAGCGACTCCAGCTGACCCATGCCCGCGCTGCGCGGGAGGCGCGTGAGATCGCGCTCACGGTCCGCCGCGAGCTGCTGGAGTTTCCCCCAGCGGACCGGACCGCCCCCCAGGTCGCTGCGCTGGTCAGACTTCACACCCGCGAACGCGAGGCGGCCGGCACGACGGAGGTGGTGCGCGAGCGGACCCTCTACACGGGTGACATCATGGTGGTCCCCGACGGCCCCGCAGCGTTCTCGCGGAACGCTGGGGATGCCCACGCTGCCCGGCGGTGACGGGGCTCAGGCCCGGTCGCGGCCGAGCAGGCGATTGCCGAGCAGCACGCCGCCCGCGAGCAGGCCGGCGGCCAGCGCGATGGTCGTGGCCGGCATGGCCCGCATCATGTTCGAGGCCATCGCGCCGGACCGCGGCGCCATCAGTTGCAGCCGCCTTTGCATCATGCGCGCCCCGAGCTCCTGCAGGCGCGGTGCCAGCAGGCGTTCGGCCTCGGGCAGCAGCGTGGTCTCCTCTTCAGCCACGTGATGCATCACGTCGCGCATCAGCGTCATGAAGACCTCGTCGTAGCGCGGGTCGGTCGGCTCCATGGTGCGAAGCTGGGTGATCAGCCGGCGCATCTCGTCGTGCTCGGGCACCGCCTCGCGCAGGAATTCCGTTTCGCCGATCGCCCGCATGGCGGGGTAGAAGATCTCCTCCTCGAGCTGGGCATGCACCTCCAGCGACAGGCAGATGGTGTTGACCAGCCCTTGCTTGACCCGGGGCGCAGTGCCCGGCGTGAACTGGTGGAACGAGGCGAGCACATGGGAGTGATCCCAGCGGATTATCCCGGTGGCCGAGGGCGAGACCTTCTCAAAGATTGCGTTCATGGCGGACATCTCCTGCGGGGGGGTGTCCTTGTACCGTGCCGGGCACGCGCCGCCTGTAGGTGCGGCGCGCGTCCAGCCCACCGCTCAGGCGGGCGCAGACGCCTGCAGGGCCTGCTCGACCACAGCCGGCTCCAGGCCATACATCGAGGCGAACTCCTCCACGGAGCACGCGCTGGCGCGGTAGGCGCGCACCAGCGCCTCGCGCCTGGCCGCGACGGCGCCGACCTCGGCCAGTGCGGCGTCCAGAAGGGCCTGCACCTCGGGATCATGGCTGCGCATGCGCTCGAGCCAGGACTCGCGCGGAAGGCCGCTGGCCTGGATGGCCTGGACGAGCCGTCCGCACGCCCACTGCCGGGCCGCTTCCGCGTCGCGGCCGCGGCGGCGCCGCCAGACTTCGAGGATGGCATGCTGGACGTGCTCCGGCGCGGCTGGCTCGACGGGCTGGGCGTCGAGGTCGTGGCGGGCATCGCCTTCGGCCACGGCCTCGAGGTAGCGGGTGGATCGCACATGCTGAGCCAGGGCCTGCTTGAGCTCCTCGCGCGAGAACGCATCCGGATGCCGCGCCATCAGGTCCTCGAAGATGCCGACCTTCAGGGGGCGAAAACGTGCCCCGAAGAGCCGCGGATGGAGCTCCCAGAGCCGCTGGAGCAGGGGATGCACCTCGCGCGCCGGGCGCGCAGGCTTGCGGCCACGCCCGCGGGATGGGGGTGCCGCGGTGGCCGGGTCGGGTCGGGTTTCACTCATGAGGCTGCGACTTTATCCGTGGGAGAGGCAAAATGCCTGGAATGAAGATCGAAAAAGACACCGTGGTCACGATGCGCGTGCGCATTGCCGATGACAAGGGAACGCTCATCCAGGACGGCAAGACGCCCATGGTCTACCTGCATGGCGGCTACGACAACACCTTTCCGCGCATCGAACAGGCGCTGGACGGCCAGGAAACCGGGGCGCAGGTGTCGCTGGTGCTGCCGCCGGCGGACGCTTTCGGCGAACGTGACGAAGCGCTGCTCGCGACGATTCCCAAGCGCGACTTCCCCCCGGGCGTGAAGGTCGGCGGCGAACTCGAACTGCCCGGCCCGGACGGCCGGCCGCAGCCCTTCACGGTGGCCAAGATCAAGGGCGACACGGTCCATCTCGACGGCAATCACCCACTGGCCGGTCGCACGCTGAAGTTGTCGATCCAGGTCACCGGCGTGCGGGCCGCGACGGCCGAGGAAATCGAGCACCGGCACGTCCATGGAGAACACGGGCATCAGCATTGACTCAAAAACACTGCGTGTTTTTCGAGTTGTCCAGCTACGTAAAAAAGCCGGGGGGACCCCGGCTTTTTTGCTCACGGCGCCCTGCATGTTATTCCGGGCGGCGCGGCACTGGCCGCCCGTTGGGGCGCCACCTGGAGCTCATTTTGCCGTCACGACTCGGGCCATCTCCAGCACTTTGTTGGAGTAGCCCCATTCGTTGTCGTACCAGCTGATCAGTTTCACGAAGGTGCCGTCGAGGGCGATGCCGGCTTCGGCGTCGAAGATGCTGGTGCGGGGGTCGCCGCGGAAGTCGGTGGCGACGACCTTGTCTTCGGTGTAGCCGAGCACGCCCTTGAGCGCGCCTTCGGACTGGGCCTTGAACTCGGCGCAGATCTCGGCATAGCTGGCCGGGCTGTTCAGCTCGACCGTGAGGTCGACCACCGAGACGTCGGAAGTGGGCACGCGGAACGACATGCCGGTGAGCTTCTTGTTGAGCTCGGGGATGACCACGCCGACGGCCTTGGCGGCGCCAGTGCTGGAGGGGATGATGTTCTCCAGGATGCCGCGGCCGCCGCGCCAGTCCTTGTTGGAC
>DAIMZU010000449.1:0-3441 GCA_036733845.1 Ramlibacter sp. | reverse complement strand
ACCCAGAAGCCGCCGACGAAAGGCCAGATGCCGCCGTTGTGGTACTGGTGCGGCAGGTTCTGCCGGTGGCGCCCCATGTAGGCGCGCCACAGCGGGTCGTTTCGCTCCAGGGGCCGCAGGACCACCCGGATCGGCCACGGCTCGTCGGCACCCGCGGCGGCGATCGCACCCAGGATGCGGCGACCGGCGGCGGGCTCGACGGCGCCGGACAGCGTGGCCAGGATATTGCCGAACACGTCACCTTCGAGGCCGCAGACCGACAGGTTCACGAAGCTCAGAAGCAGTGGGTCGCCGCTGCGGCCCCGGCGGGCATAGTGACGCATCAGCCGCGCACGCGGGTGGTTCGGAAGCTGCGCGGCAAAGGGGTCGAACAGGTCGGTGAAGTGCTGGCGCGTCTCGACCGCGTGGGGCAGTCCGTAGCGCTGCTTGACCTCGTGCCACAAGGCATTGGTGTAGAGCACGAAGCCCGAGCGCGGCATGATGTCGGCCCAGTCGCTCGCCTCGTTCTGCTGAAGCAGGCGCCAGTGCGGATGCTCCTGCGCGTGCAGCCACGCCAGCGCGCGGGTGACCTCGTTCTCCCACCGGCCCGCGGCAAGTCCCGCGGCGCGGACCGCGTCGACGGCAATCAGCCACCACAGGGTGGCATCGATGCAGCCGACGTACCAGAAATCGGCGCCGCCGCCCTGCGGATCGACGTACTTGGGGATCTGGCCGTTGGCCGCCTGCTGGCTCGCAAGGGCCTCCAGGCTGGCCAGCGCCCCCTGCTCGAGCAGCGCATCGCCGCTGTTCACCATCGCCAGGATGCAGATCGCCGCGTCGCGACCGAAGATGCGGGTATAGCGGCGCGCCTGCGCCTGCGGCGTGCGGCTCGCGGCCAGGATGCCCTGCGGCGTGAGGTTGGCGCGCAGCAGGGCCAGCGCCGCCTCCCGGGCGGCGGATCGGGTTTTAGGGGCCAAGGGCGCCAGGACGGCGCTCACGATACGGACGGATGAGCCATGTGGCCCGAGTGTGCCGCAGCCCGGCCCCGCCTGCACGCCGCATGCGGGCGCAGCGCGCGCTCACCAGCGCGTTTGCGACAGCTGTGCGAAAAGCTCCCCGTAGATCCGGTGGCGGCTGGGGCTGATGCCGCCCTCCCCGTCGCGGCCGACGGCCTCGAGCACCGCGCAGCCGGGCTCGTGCAGGTGGGTGCAGTTGTAGAAGCGGCAGTGGCCCAGGTGCACCCGCAGGTCGGGCATCAGGCTGGCGAGCCGCGCGGGCTCGATGTGGTGCAGGCCGAACTCCTGGAAGCCCGGCGAGTCGATGAGGGCCGTCGTGCGCTCCGCGTCCAACCAGTACCAGCTGGTGGTGGTCGTGGTGTGCTTGCCGGCATTGAGCGCGCGCGAGATCTCGCCGGTCTGGGCCAGCGCACCCGGCACCAGGAGGTTGATGAGGGTGCTCTTGCCGGCGCCGGAGGGGCCGAGCACGAGCGTGGTTCGCCCCTGCAGGTGCGGCAGCAGGTGATCGCGGTCGACATCGCCGGACAGGCGCAGCGACAGCGGCATCACGCCATAGTGCATGCGCTGATAGGGCAGCAGGCGGCCCCAGGCGCGCTCGAAGGGCTCGACCAGGTCGCTCTTGTTGAGGGCAATCAGCGGCGCGATGCCCTCGGCCTCGGCGGCGATCAGGGCCCGTGCGAGCTGCGACTCGGAGAACTCCGGCTCGGCGGCCACCAGGATCAGCACCAGGTCGAGGTTCGCCGCGAAACTCTTGGTGCGGATCTCGTCCTGGCGGTGGAACAGGTTGCGGCGCGGCTCGATCTTCTCGATGGTGCCCTCGTCGTGGCTGCCCTGCCAGAGCACGCGGTCGCCAACCACGGCCTGGTTCTTCTTGCCGCGTGGATGGCAGATCAGGCGCCGGGCTTCGGGCGTCTCGACCACCACGTGCCGGCCGTGGCTGGCGACGACCAGTCCGGCGTCGAGCGCGGCGCGTTCAGCCACGTGCCAGGAGGGCGTCGACCCGGGCGGCGCAGTCGAAGTCGGTGTCCGAGATGCCCTGCACGTCGTGGGTGTTGAAACGCACCACGCAGCGGCTGTAGTGGACGGCCAGTTCAGGGTGGTGGTCCTGCGCATTCGCCACGAAGGCCACCGCGTTGACGAACGAGATCGTCTCGTAGTAATTGGCGAAGGTGAAGGTGCGCTCGATCGCGACCTGCGGCCCGTCGCCGCAGAGGGTCCAGCCCGGCGCGGCGGCCAGGCGGGTGACCACCTCCGTGGGCGTCAGGGCGCGGCGCTGAACGCCGGACCAGTCTCTCTTCGGAAGCATCGAAGGGCTCATGCGGCAGGCTCCAGTCGTGCCAGCCTCTCGGAGGCGGGCGGGTGGGAATAGTAGAAGCGCACGAACACCGGGTCGGGCGTGAGCGTGGACGCATTGTCCTCGTACAGCTTGAGCAGCGCCGACGAAAGGTCCGAGCCACTGGTCTGGCTGGCGGCATAGGCATCGGCCTCGAACTCGTGGCTGCGCGACATGTGCGCGAAGACTGGCGAGACGAAGAAGCCGAAGACCGGCGCAGCCAGCATGAACAGCAGCAGCGCCAGCGCGTCGTTCGCACCGTCGAGGTTGGGCCGCACGCCCAGGCCCGTGTAGAACCAGACCTGCGTGGACAGCCATCCGAGCAGGGCGAATCCGGCCAGGCTCAGCGCGAACATCAGGGCGATGCGCTTCTGGATGTGCCGATGGCGGAAATGGCCGAGTTCGTGCGCCAGAACCGCATCGACCTCGCCGGGCGCGAGCCGTGCCAGCAGCGTGTCATAGAACACCACCCGCTTGGCGGCTCCGAGCCCCGTGAAGTAGGCATTGGCGTGCGCGCTGCGCCGGCTGCCGTCCATCACGAACAGTCCGCGCACGTCGAAGCCGCAGCGCTGCATGAGCGCGGTCACGCGCTCGCGCAGCGCCTGGTCCTCCAGCGGCTTGAACTTGTTGAACAAAGGCGCGATGAAGCTCGGATAAACCACCAGCAGCAGCAGGTTGAAGGCCATCCACGCCCCCCACGCCCAGAGCCACCACCACGATCCCGCCGCACCCATGAGCCAGAGGATGAGGGCGGCGATCGGCAGGCCGATCAGCGCGCCGATCACGGTGGACTTCAGCAGGTCGGCCAGCCAGAGCCCGCGCGTCATCTTGTTGAAGCCGAAGCGCTGCTCGATGCCGAAGGTCTGGTGCCAGGAGAAAGGCAGCTCCAGCAGTCCGCTGACCAGCGCGAACGCGGCCAGCAGGGCCAGCTGCTGGACCATTCCCGTGCCCAGCGCTCCGACCAGCAGCGTATTGAGCGCGTGAAGCCCGCCCAGAAGCGTCCAGCCGAGCAGCACGGCGGCGCCGAAGGCCATCTCGACGAGGCCGAAGCGGCCCTTGGCAATGGTGTAGTCGGCGGCTTTCTGGTGCGAGCCGATGGAGACGGTGCGTGTG
>DAIMZU010000448.1:0-3462 GCA_036733845.1 Ramlibacter sp. | reverse complement strand
TTCTTGCGCAGCGTGCGCGCGCCCAGGTCGAAGGCGAAGGGGCCGAAGTTGACCACTTCGTTCTCGCTGGACGGCGCACCAGGCGCCTCCTGGGCGGGACGGCGGCGCAGCACCGCATGGACCCGCGCGAGCAGCTCACGCGGGTTGAAGGGCTTGCCGAGGTAGTCGTCGGCGCCGACCTCGAGCCCGACGATGCGGTCGACGTCCTCGCCCTTGGCGGTGAGCATGATGATGGGGGTGCGGTCGTTGGCCGCGCGCAGGCGCCGGCAGATCGACAGGCCGTCCTCGCCCGGCATCATCAGGTCCAGCACGATCAGGTCAGCTGTCTCGCGCAGCATGAGCCGGTTCAGGGCCTTGCCGTCCTCCGCCAGGATGACCTCGAAGCCTTCCTGGGTCAGGTAGCGTCGCAGCAGGTCGCGGATCCTGGCGTCGTCGTCGACCACCAGGATCTTGTCAGTACGGGCTGCATTCTGGTTCATGGCGCTCCCCACACGGTGTATTTGTAACTGTGGCGATTTTGAGGGGCATGTTGCATTCCGTGCGGTCAGCCAAACCCTTGAAAACACTTCGTTACACTTTGATTCGATGGCCCGGCCGTGGACTTGTGGCGCCCCAAATCCGGTCCGCGCAGGCATGATTCATACCCATGCCACAGCCATCACAGCACGCCGGCGTCTTCCGGGCAGGGTCCTTTACCCGCGGCGCACTGACTCTCGTGGTCGCCCTGTCGGCGGCCTGGGCCGGAGCGCAGGCGCCGGGGGTGCCGCCTGCGAGCGGGCCGACTGCACCCGTCCACCTGGCCCCGCACAACGTGCTGCAGCTGAGCGCCAGCGCGACGGTCGAGGTACCGCAGGACCAGCTCACCATGACTCTCTCGGTCACCCGTGAGGGGGCCGATGCCGCCGCTGTTCAGCAGCAGCTGAAGTCCGTGCTCGAGCCAGCGCTGGCCGAGGCACGCCGGATGGCCGAGGCGGGCGCCCTTGAAGTGCGCAGCGGCAACTTCGCCGTGTTCCCCCGCCATGGCCGCGACGGCCGGATCCAGGCCTGGCAAGGAACGGCCGAGCTACTCCTTGAAGGGCGGGACATCGCGCGCGTGGCCCAGGCGGCTGGCCGCGTGCCCGGCATGGCGGTCGCCGGCATGGCGTTCTCCCTCAGCCGCGCACAACAGCAGCAGGCACAGTCGCAGGCGCAGCAGCAGGCCGTGGAAGCCTTCCGCACCCGGGCGGCGGCGTTGTCGCGCGACTTCGGCTTTTCGGGCTACACCCTGCGCGAGGTCAGCGTGCAGGCGCACGAACAGGGCGCGCCGCGGCCGCGCATGGCCGCCCTCGAGGCGCGCGCCGCGGCCGACGGACCCATTCCGGTGGAAGCCGGGCGCGCGACGGTCGTCGTGACCGTCTCCGGATCGGTCCAGATGACCCGCTGACCGCCGTGGCACCCGACGGCCCCTTCCATGTCGTGATCAACCCCGGCTCCGGCGCCGGAGATGCCGAGCGCCGGCGGCAGGTGATCGAGACAGCCATGCGCGAGGCGGGCCGCCAGGTGGAGTTCGCCCCCATCGATTCGCCGGACCAGTGCGGCAGCGCCATGACGCTGGCGGCGCAGCGGGCGCGCGAGCAGGGCGGGGCGGTGGTGGCCGTGGGGGGCGACGGCACCCTCACCACGGGCGCACAGGCGGCAATGGCCGCCGGATGCCCATTGGGCATCGTGCCGCAGGGCACCTTCAACTACTTCGCCCGCGAGCACGGATTCCCGCAGGATCTGGAAGCCGCGGCCCGGGCGCTGGCGCACAGCGAACTGGCCGAGGTGCAGGCCGCGGAGGTGAACGGGCGCGTATTCCTGGTCAACGCGAGCCTGGGCCTGTATCCGCACCTGCTGCATGACCGCGAGGGCTTCACCCGGCAGCTGGGCCGCCACCGATGGGTCGCTGCCCTGAGCGGCCTGGCGACGCTGTACCGCTGGCGATGGCAGCTGTCGCTGGAGTTCGAGGCCGACGGCGAACGCTGGGTGCTGCGCACGCCGACGCTGTTCGTCGCCAACAACCGGCTCCAGCTTGGGCGGCTCGGCATGGACGAAGACCTGGTGCGGCAGGTCGGGCGTGGCCGTCTTGCCGCGGTGTTCCCCAAGTCGATCGGCACCCTGGCGCTCACGCGGCTGGCACTGCAGGGTGCCCTGGGGCGGCTCGGCGAGGCCGACCAGGTGGACCGTTTTTCCTTCCAGCGCCTGACCGTTCGCCTGCGCAGCATCCGCCGCACGGTTGTTGCCGCGGATGGCGAGGTGGGAATGATGACGCAGCCCATCACCTTCGCGGTCTGCGAGCAGCCCCTGCGCCTGCTGGTGCCGCGTCCTGAACACCGGGTGGCCGTCGAATGAGCCTGCTGCTGCACATCTCCGACACGCACTTCGGCACCGAGGAGCCGCCGGTGGTGCAGGCCTTGCAGGCCTTGGCGCACGAGCTGCGGCCTGACCTGCTGGTGCTCAGCGGCGACATCACCCAGCGCGCGCGCAGCGCGCAGTTCGCGGCCGCCAGGGCCTTCGTCGATTCGCTGCGGATCCCCCGGGTGCTGACCCTGCCTGGCAACCACGACATTCCGCTGTACAACGTCGCCGCACGCATGTTCTCGCCCTACGCAGGCTACATGGCCGCGTTCGGGGATGTGCTGGAGCCCGAGGTGGCGACGGACGGCCTGCTGGTGATCGGCGTCAACACCACGCGCCCGGCACGCCACAAGGACGGCGAGGTGTCCCGCACCCAGGTCGAGCGCGTCGCAGGGCGGCTGCGGCAGGCGAAGCGCGAGACGCTGCGGGTGGTGGTCACGCACCAGCCCGCGTGCGTGCTGCGCGCCGAGGACGAGAAAGACCGCCTCCGCGGCGCGGACGCGGCGATCCGCGCCTGGTCGCAGGCCGGGGCCGACCTGGTGCTGGGCGGGCACATCCACCTGCCCTACGTTGGCGACGCGTGCTCGCGCATCCAGGGGTCGGGGCGTACCCTGTACTGCGTGCAGGCCGGCACCGCGCTGTCGCACCGCGTGCGGCACGGTTCACCCAATTCGGTCAACACCATCCGCTGGCAACCACCCGCGCCCGACCAGCCGCGCCACTGCGAGGTGCAGCGCTGGGACTTCGACCTGGCCGACGCGCGTTTCGAGGCGACGCAGCACCACTCGCTGGTGCTGTCCGAGTGAGGGGGATCCCAGATCCGTGTGCGTCGGGCTTATTGCGCCGTCCAGCCCCCGTCCATGTTCCAGGCGGCGCCGCGCACGTTGTTGGCCGCGGGCGAGCAGAAGAAGACGGCCAGTTCGCCCAGTTCGTCGGGCGTGGTGAACTGCATCGAAGGCTCCTTCTCGCGCAGCAGTTCGCGGGTGGCCTGCTCGTTGCTCAGGCCGTTGGCCTGGGCGCGCGCGTCGACCTGTTTCTGCACCAGCGGCGTGAGCACCCAGCCCGGGCAGATGGCATTGCAGGTGA
>DAIMZU010000447.1:0-3468 GCA_036733845.1 Ramlibacter sp. | reverse complement strand
TGCTCATGAGGATGGCCGAGAACACCATTCCCACCGGGTGCAGCCGCCCGACGAAGGCCACGATGATCGCTGCGAAGCCGTACCCCGCCGGGACATACGGGGTGAGCTGGCCGATTGGACCGGCCACTTCCAGCGCACCGGCGAGGCCGGCCGCGCCGCCGGAGACCAGCAAGGCCACCCACAGCGCACGTCGCGACGAAAACCCCGCGTAGCGCGCCGCCGCAGGCGCAAGCCCGCCGACCTGCTGCGCGAACCCGGCACGCGTGCGGAAAAGATAGATCCACAGGGCCGCCGCCCCCGCCAGCGCGATCAGCAGCCCGACGCTCGCCCGCGACCCCGTCATCAGGCGCGGCACCTGCGTCACCGACTCGAAGGTGCGGGTCTGCGGGAAGTTGTAGCCGGCCGGGTCCTTCCACGGGCCGAAGACGAAGTACATCAGCAACTGCACTGCCACGTACACCAGCATCAGGCTGACCAGGATCTCGTTGGCATTGAAACGGTCGCGCAGGAAGGCCGTGATGCCCGCCCAGGCCATGCCCCCCGCGACCCCTGCCAGCATGACGCCCAGCACAATCAGCCGCGTGGTGTCCTTGCCCGCCATCAGCGCCACGCCGCCCGCGCACAGCGCGCCGATGACGAACTGCCCCTCCGCGCCGATGTTCCAGACGTTCGAGCGGAAGCACACCGCCAGCCCGAGCGCGATCAGCAGCAGCGGCGTCGCCTTGACCATCAGCTCGCCGATGGCATAGCGGGTACGCAGCGGCTCCCAGAAGAACACCTGCAGACCCCGCACCGGGTCCTTGCCCAGCGCGATGAACAGCAGCACCCCCAGCACCACCGTGATGGCCAGCGCCAGCAGGGGCGATGCGATGCTCCAGACGGCCGAGGCCTGCGGGCGAGGTTCCAGCTTAAACACGTTCGGCCTCCCGGGCGGCTTCGTCGTGCGGTCGGTCCCACAGGCCGCTCATCCACTCGCCGATCAGCTCGATCGTGGCCTCGGAACGGGCGATGGACGGCGACAGCCGCCCCTTGGCGATGACGTGCAATCGGTCGCTCACTTCGAACAATTCGTCCAGCTCCTCGCTCACGACCAGCACGGCGCAGCCGGCGTCGCGCAGTTTCAGGATCTCGCCGCGGATCTGCGCCGCGGCGCCGACGTCCACGCCCCAGGTCGGCTGGGAGATCACCAGCAGGCGCGGCCGCGCGTCGATCTCGCGGCCGACGATGAACTTCTGCAGATTGCCGCCCGAGAGCGAGCGCGCAGCAGCATTTGGACCGCCCGCACGCACATTGAACTGCCGGATGATGCGTTCGGCCTGGTCGGCCAGCACGCCCATGCGCAGCCAGCCGCCAGGGCCGACGGCCTCGCCGCGGGTGAGGAGCAGGTTGTGTGCCAGACTCAGCGATGGCACGGCCCCGCGCCCCAGGCGCTCTTCGGGCACGAAGTGCAGGCCCAGGGCCCGGCGCGCCGACGGGCCCATGCGGCCCGCGGGCAGCGCGCCCACGCGCACCATGCCCGGCTGCGCCCGCCGGTCCTCGCCGGAGATCGCCTGCAGCATCTCGCCCTGCCCGTTGCCGGACACCCCGGCGATGCCGACCACCTCGCCGGCGCGCACCTCGAGGTGGATGTCCTCCAGGTCGGTGCCGAAGGGCGACTCGCGCGGCAGGGTCAGGCCCTCGAGCCGCAGCACGAGTTCGCCCGGCGCGCGGGCATGGTGCTCGAGCTCGGGCGGCTCGGCACCGATCATCATCCGGCTCAGCGACGCGTTGGTCTCCTGGCGCGGGTCGCACTCGCCGGTCACCTGCCCGCCCCGCAGCACCGTGCAGGCGTCGCACAGCGCGCGGATCTCGTGGAGCTTGTGGCTGATGTACAGGATGCTGCAGCCCTGCGCCGCGAGGCGCCGCAGCACCACGAAGAGCTTCTCGACCGCCTGGGGCGTGAGCACCGAGGTGGGCTCGTCGAGGATCAGCAGGCGCGGGTCGGTCAGCAGGGCGCGGATGATCTCTACCCGCTGCATCTGGCCGACGGACAGCGTGTGGACCGGCCGCGTGGGGTCGATGTCGAGGCCGTACTCGGTGGCCTTGGCGACGATGCGCCGGCCGACCTCGGCCAGCGACAGGCCCTTGTCCAGGCCCAGCCACACGTTCTCGGCGACGGTGAGCGTGTCGAACAGGCTGAAGTGCTGGAACACCATCGCGATGCCCAGGGCGCGTGCCTCCTGGGGGTTGCGCACCTGCACCGGCTGGCCGTCCCAGAGCACCTGGCCCTCGTCGGGCTTGACGCTGCCGTAGATGATCTTCATCAGCGTCGACTTGCCTGCGCCGTTCTCGCCCAGCACCGCATGCACCTGCCCCGGCAGCACCGACAGCGACACGCGGTCGTTGGCGACCACCGCGGGGTAGCGCTTGGTGATCCCTTCGAGCTGCAGGCGAGGCGGTGTCATGGTCTCCTTCATGCACGAGCGGCGGGTGGTCTCCGGGCCGGGTTCCGCGCGATACTGGACCCCATGGAAGCCAAGACGATCCGATTCATCCGGCGAGGCGAGCTCGTCACGCTCGGCAATGTACCACCCGATCGCACCCTTCTGGAGGTGCTTCGCGAAGACCTGGGCGCCACCGGCACCAAGGAGGGTTGCGGCGAGGGTGACTGCGGCGCCTGCACGGTGGTCCTGGCCGAAGCCGAGGGCGACCGCCTGCGCTACCGGGCGGTCAACAGCTGCATCCGCCTGGCCCACTCCATCGACGGCCTGGCGCTGTGGACGGTCGAAGACCTGTCCGGCCCCGACGGCACCCTGCACCCCGCGCAGGAGGCCATGGTGCAGTGCCACGGCTCGCAGTGCGGGTTCTGCACGCCGGGCTTCGTCATGAGCCTGTTCGCCCAGTACCACGGGCAGGTCTGCCGCGGCCAGGCGATCACCCGCGAGGCGGCGCAGGCGGCCCTGTCGGGCAACCTGTGCCGGTGCACCGGCTACCGGCCCATCCTGGATGCGGCGCAGCAGATGTCGGCCCTGCCGCCGGCCACAGTCAACGAAGCGCAGGTGGCCGCGCAGCTGCAGGCCTTGTCCCCCACCCCGGCGACCGGCGGCGAAGGCGCCTACCTGCTGCCCACGTCCTTGGCCGAGCTGCTGGACCTGCGCGCCCGCCATCCCGGCGCGCAGCTGGTGGCCGGCTGCACCGACGCGGGGCTGTGGGTGACCAAGCAGCACCGCCGCTTCGAGCGGGTGCTCGACCTCACCCGCGTGGCCGAGCTGCGGCGCATCGACACCACGCCGGACGGCCTGGCCATCGGCGCGGCGGCCACCCTGGCCGATGCCTTCGACGCGATGGTCGCGCAGCGTCCGCAGCTTCGCGAGTTCGCCGAGCGCTTCGCGGGCCTGCCGGTGCGCAATTCGGGCACCCTGGGCGGCAACGTGGCCAACGGCTCGCCGATCGGCGACTCGATGCCGCTGCTGATCGCGCTGGGCGCGC
>DAIMZU010000446.1:0-3469 GCA_036733845.1 Ramlibacter sp. | reverse complement strand
TTGTGCAGGTCGCCGCCGGCCCGCTCCTCGATCACACGCTCGAGGAGGCTCGCGGCAAAGGTCACTCCCGCGGCCTTCACGACTTGCAGGTCGCAGGGCGCCAGGAAGTGGACGGTATCGCGCGATGCGCCCGCCCGGGTCGCCGCGAGCACTTGCTCCACGCTGCCGAGGCGCTCGCCCGGGGCCTGCTGAACGATCTGTGCGGCGTCACGCTTCTCCAGCAAGGATGCGACCGTCGCGGCATGCGCACTGATGTCGTGGACGCCGTCCTCGCGAATGGCCACCACGGCTGGACCCGGATGCGCGCCGGGAAGCCAGGCACGGCCCACCAATGTCCCCGCGTATCGGTCGGCAGGAAGGAAATCGGCGGGAGACAGATGAAGGGGACGGTTCACGCAAACTCCTTTTGATCGAAACGCGATGCACCCGAAATGGTCGCTTGGCAGAGTTGCCATCCTCATGAGGAAGATGTAACGTTCAACGCGACGTCATGGCTTCGCTCTGGGAGCAGGACGTTCTGCTCATCCACCATCAACAGTTAAGCGAACCCATGAAATTCATCCAACGTATTCTCGCTGTCGTGCTGAGCGTCAGTCTCGTGAATGTTGCAATGATCCAGACGGCAAACGCCGGGCTGGTGTCGACGGAGCAAGTCGCCCGCATGAACGGTGAGACGCAGGCGGGTTCAGGCCATGCCCATCTGGTCGCCGCGCTTTCCCGGGCGGACGTGCGTGCCGAGATGGAACGCCAGGGGGTCGATCCGGCCTTGGCGATGGAGCGGGTCGCTGCACTGACCGATGACGAAGCGGGCCGACTTGCCGAACGGATCAATAGCGCACCCGCAGGAGGCATCATTGGCGCGTTACTGACGGTGTTCCTGGTTCTGTTGGTCACTGACATCCTGGGCTTCACCAAGGTGTTCCCCTTCACCCGGACGGTCCGCTAGAAGCCACGTGTCACAGGTCGAAGTGTTTGCTCCGTTGCGACGCAGATTCGTCCCGGCCTTCACGATCGTTCTTGCGCTGCTCCTCCTTGCAGGCTGTGCCAGTCCGGGGCAGCGGCTGTCCCGCCATTCCGACGACCTGCCGGTCCGAATGGAACTCGCGGAAACGCCATTCTTTCCGGACGAAAGCTACTACTGCGGACCTGCGGCATTGGCGACCAGCTTGTCCGCAGCAGGCCTGCCGACCCTGCCCGAGACGTTGGTCGGCCAGGTATTCCTGCCCGGTCGCCAAGGGTCATTGCAGATCGAAATGTTGTCGGGTGCACGACGTCGCGGAGCCATTGCGACGATGATCCCGGCGTCCCCGGAAGCACTTTTCCGTGAGATTGCGGCGGGTCATTCGGTGGTCGTCATGCAGAACCTCGGCCTGTCGTGGGCGCCCTCCTGGCACTATGCAGTGGCAGTCGGCTACGACCTGGAAGCGGATACCGTCCTGCTCAAGTCCGGCCCCATGAAGCGGCAGGAACTCAGCCTGCGGACATTCATGCACACCTGGAACCGCAGCGATCGTTGGGCTTTTGTCACCACGCAGCCGGACCGATTACCTGTGACAGCCACGGAGGGCGAGGCGGTCCGGGCACTCGTCGCCTTCGAACGGAATGCGCCTGCACAAGTTGCCGCACAAGCGTACCGGACCGGTCTTGCTCGCTGGCCCGGCAACCCGACCTTGGCCATGGGACTGGGGAACGTCCTGTACGCCGCCGGCAACAAGGACGCGGCTGAGGCCGTGTTTCGGGGAGTGGTAGATAAACACCAACTCGCGGCTGCGTACAACAACCTGGCGCGCGTTCTGCTCGAACGCGGAAATGCCGCGGAAGCGCGCGTTTGGGCGGAGCGTGGTCTGACTGTTGCAGGTCCTGTTCGCGAGACCTTGGTTGAAACCCTGAATGCCATCGATTCTGCGGGAGCAGCACCGCGGTAGTCATTGGCGCGTCATCGCCAGCGACGCCCCACGATATCGGATCTGCGTCGCGGGGTCGCTCCTATGATTCAGCAATGATCCGCCTGTATCACTGCGTCAGTGCCCGCTCCTTCCGCGCCCTCTGGGCGCTCGAGGAACTCGGACTCGCCTATGAGTTGGCCATGCTGCCTTTTCCTCCGCGGCAGCATGCGCGGACCTTCATCGATGTCAACCCGCTGGGCACGATCCCCCTCCTCGTGCACGACCAGACGCGCATGACCGAGTCCGCAGCCATCTGCCAGTACCTCTGCTCCCTCGTCCCAGGCACACCGCTGGAATTGCGACCGGGCGACGCGGAGTACGGCAGCTTCCTCAACATGCTGCATTTCGGCGAGGCGACACTTACCTTCCCCCAGACCCTGGTGCTGCGCTACTCGCGCTTCGAGCCGGAGCATCGCCGGCAACCGACCGTTGCCGAAGACTATGCAAAGTGGTTCCTGGCACGCCTGCGTACGCTGGAGCCTCGGCTGAACCATGCCGAATTCGTGTGCTCCGACCGGTTCACGGTGGCGGACATCTCGGTCGGCTACGCATTGATGCTCGCCGAGTACCTGGGACTGGCCGCCCGGTTCACGCCGGCCGTTGGAGCCTATTGGGGCAGGCTGCGCGAACGTCCTGGGTTCGGCCGTTCCCTGGAAGCGCAGGACGCGGCGGCGGCAGCCCAGGGGGTCTCGCTCGTGCCGGCGCCGTTGACGGCGGGCGGCTGAAGGGTACGAGCTGCGGACACACTAAGCTCTATGTCCACTCCGCGACCCGAGTCGCCGGGCAACCCGACCGGTTGGTCCAGACGCCCGTGCCTGAGATCCTCTCGATTGCCTTCGTCGAGCGTGCAAGCGAACAGCTGCCCTGGTTCGCCGTGGTGCTGCTGGTTGCGGTGGTCATCACGTCCCTGGTTTCCCGCGGACGCCGCCGCCGGCTTGTCCTCACCAGGTTCTTGCTCGGCTACCTGAGCATCGCGGTCGTGCCGCTCTTCGTGCGTGATCGTCCTGCGTCGGCGCGGCGCGAGGGACTGGAACAAGCAGGCTACGGTTGGTGGGCCGGGGTGTGGCTCAGCTTGTTCTGGATGGTGACCTTCATCGCCGTGGCGCAGTGGGTCTTGCGCCGCATGCCGCCGACCCGCGGGTGCCTGCGGGACTATGCAGATCACCCTTGATGGGGTGGAGACAGCGCCCGGCGCGCGAGGGCCGCCACAACGGCCGCGAACACCACCACGAGCAGCAAGCCCGTCGCCAGCGAGCTCTCCTGCGCGACAAAGCCGATCGCGGGCGGTCCGGCCATCATGCCGAAGTAGCCCAGGGCCGCGACGGCGGCGATGCCGTGTGCCGGCGCAATGCCGGGGAGTTGCCCCGCGGCGCTGAACAGGACCGGCACCACGTTCGCAAACCCAAGGCCCACCAGCGCGAAGCCCGCCAGCGCCGCCCAGGGCTGCTGCGAAACGAGCGCCAGCGCCATGCCCGCGGCACCGAGGGCGCCGCTCGCGCGCAGCAAGGTCACCGGTGCGGTGC
>DAIMZU010000445.1:0-3474 GCA_036733845.1 Ramlibacter sp. | reverse complement strand
AATTCCACGGCCTGGCCGCTGCGCTCGCGGTACAGCGTGCACAGTTCGGCCAGGACCTGCCGCGTGGCCATCGAGGAGATGCCGCGCAGCGCAACGCCGGAGGACCCGCTGGACGTGTCTTGCATGCGCGGCATTGTCCGGCGGCGCACCTGGCAAGGAAAGCCGCAAGCCGCACTAGCAGATATATCAAGACGGCATAATTGATGTTCGGCTATCGCAACATCCATCCCCCCGACGAGCCTTGCCCATGGACCTGCGCCAGATCGAGTACTTCGTTCGCGTCGCCGAACTCGGCAGCTTCACGCGCGCCGCGGTCAGCCTGGACATCGCCCAGCCGGCGCTGTCCCGGCAGGTCCGCCTGCTGGAGGTCGAGCTGCGCCAGAACCTGCTCGTTCGCAACGGCCGGGGTGCCATCACCACCGAAGCGGGCAAGCTTCTGCTCGAGCACGGCCGGGGCATCCTGCACCAGGTGGCGAGGGCCCGCGAAGAGCTCGAGCGCGCCCGCGGCGTGCCGGCGGGCCGCGTGGCCGTCGGGCTGCCGCCCAGCATCGCGCGGCTGCTCGCCGTGCCCCTGAGCCGTGCCTTCCGCGAGCGCATGCCCGGCGCCCGGCTGTCCATCACCGAAGGACTGTCCGGCGGCATGCGCGAGGCGCTGGTGGCGGGCCGGCTGGACATCGCCCTCGTGTACAACGCGACGCCCTCGCCCGAGCTGCAACTGCAACCGCTGCTGGCCGAGCCGCTGTTCCTGGTCGAGGCCCGGGGACGCAGGCGGGCGGCCGGGCGCGGCGTCCTTCCTCTGCCCGAGCTCGCCGAGGTTCCATTGGTCATCCCGAGCCGGCCCAACGCGATCCGCATGCAGGTCGAGGCCGCTTTGGCCGACCTGGGTCTCGCACCGCAGGTGGCCCTGGAGATCGATGGCATCGCAGCCATCCTGGAACTGGTGGCCGATGGGGCGGGCGGCGCGGTGCTGTCCAGGAACGCGGTGCAGACCTCCGCCCATCCGGGCGCGTTCACCTTGCGCGCGATCGGTTCGCCGCCGCTGCGAAGCCAGCTCGCGACCGCCGTCAGCGCCCAGCGGCCCGGAACGCCCACCCAGCAGGCGACACTGGCGCTGATCGGCGAGCTCACCCGGCAGCGATTGGGCGACTCGCCGCCGGGCTGAAGCAGGCCCCCTTTGGGCCTGAACCTACCCGTCCCCGTCGGGACGGAAATCGTCGAGCCCGCTGCCCGTTCGGGCTGGGCCCCCTCTCGTTCGGGCCGAGCCTGTCGAAGCAGCCCCTGCAGGCATGCCGCTAAACCGCCACCAAAGCCAACAACCCGGTGAGCGTGGCAAATCCCGCCACGGTGGTCACCAGTTGCGCAGAAGCCGCCACCGCATCATGCCCGTGCCGCTGCGCCATGATGGGATAGATCCCGAACATCGGCACCGCGGACATGAGCACCACCGCCACCTGCAGCTCACGCGCCATTGGCGGCAGCAGCCACACCATCAGCAGCACCGCCAGCGGATGCAGCAGCAGCTTGCCGACGACCACCGCGCTCACGTCACGCAGCATGCCGGCCATGCGGACCCCCACGAGCGAGCCGCCGATCACGAACAGCGACACGGCGGCGGTCGAGACCGCCAGCAGGTCCACCGCGCGCGCGACCGGCGCGGGCAGCCGCCACTGGAGCAGCGAAAACACGAGGCCCAGGACGATGCCGTGGATCATCGGATTGCGCACAAGAGCGCGCAAGGACTGGCCAAAGGCGCGAACCCACCGCGCGAGCCGGCCGCCCGACGCGGCTGCATCGCCGGTGTCGCTGTCTGCGATGGCCAGCAGCAGCGGAATCAGCAACAGGTTTTCGACGATCATCGCGAGCGCAAGCGCCAGGCCCGCCGTCGAAGGACCGAACACCTGCGAGACCAGCGGAAAACCGATGAAGCCGCTGTTGGAGCAGACCATGCCCATGGCCAGCGTAGCGCGCATCGACAGCCGGTGCCCCGCCCATCGCGCCCACAGCATCGCCAGCACGATGACCAGCAGCGAGCCCAGCGCATAGGCCGCCATGAAGCCCGGGTGGATCACCTCGGCGATGCGCCGCTGCGACAACGCATTGAACAGCAACGCCGGCAAGCCCAGCATGACCACGTACTTGCCGAACACGCGCATGTCCGCCCGCGCGAACAGCCCCATCCGGCTGGCCAGCCAGCCGGCAGCAATCAGCAGGTAGATCGGCCCGGTGATGGCAAGGAGCGAGGCCCCGGTGCTCAAGGTTTCCGGGCGGCCAGCAACCGGTCCGCGTAGTCCTGCCAGCGCGCATCGCGAGCCAGCCCGTCGAACACGCCGGCGGCAGCCAGGTCGGCGACCCACTGCTGCTTTTCGGCGATGGCGGTGGTCATGAGCGGGTCGAACCCGGCCTCCTGCACGGTGCGCGCCGATTCGCGCATTTCTTCGGCGCGGCGCTTGCCGTGCTGGACGACACGGCTGAAGAAATACGCGCCCTGGCGCTGCCAGTCGATCGAGGGAAAGGTCTCCTCGAGCGTGGGCAGCACATGGTCTTCGACGCCATAGCGGCGCGCCGTGGCATAGCTCTCGATGACCAGCGCCTCCAGGCCCTTGATCATCACGCTGCGGCACATCTTGATGGCGCTGGCCACACCCAGCTTTTCAGAGACCGGCTTGGCGTCCATGCCCCAGGCGGCCAGGACCGGCGCCAGATCGGCCGCCTCCGGGCCGCCCAGCAGCATCGGCACGCGGATGCCGTAGGGCGGCACCGAAGTCATGACGCCCGCCTCGACATAGTGCGCGCCCGCGGCCTCCACCTGTTCGGCGCAGCGCTGCTTGGTCCCCGGCGACGCCGAGTTCAGGTCGAGGAAAAACGTACCCGGCCGAAGGAACGCCGACGCCTCCTGCGCCACCGCCAGGGTGTTGGACGCGGTGACGGCCGAGATGACGAGATCGCTGGATTCGCACAGCGCCTGCATGGACGTGTGCACCGCCACGCCGGCGGCGCCGGCATGGGCCGCCTCCTTCGCCAGGCTTTCGGGCGACTGGAACTTCAGGTCCCACGCGCCCACGGAAGCGATGCCCGCTTGCGTGCGGATACCGGCGCTGAAGATCTTGCCCACCTCTCCGTAACCGACGACGCCGACACGACGAATCTCCATGATCCAACTCCACTGGCTTTGCTCTGAAGACGCGATTCTGGCGCAAGCGCGCGCTGGACCCGGCAGACCTGAAGGCGGGCTGACGCAAAGCCGCGCCTGCCGAACTTTGCGCCGTCCGGGCGCCACTCACCGGCCGGCCCACGGCCTTGCCCGGGGGACAAACCCCTCGAACCCCCTCATGACCCATCCCTCCTCCTCCGTGCCCGCATCTTTCATCCAGGCGCGAAGCTCGCTTACGGCAGCCGACTCGGCCGGATCGTCCTCGCTGGCACGTGTCGAGGAGGCCGCGCCGCGTTTCGGCGTGATGGGTGAACGGACGCGAT
>DAIMZU010000444.1:0-3481 GCA_036733845.1 Ramlibacter sp. | reverse complement strand
GTGCTGGTCCTCGCCTCGGGCCGGGGCGAGCGTTTCCTCGGCTCGGGGGGGCAGGGCCACAAGCTCCATGCGATGCTGGCGGGGCGGACCGTCCTCGAGCGGACGCTGGACGCGGTGCGCGGCAGCGGTCTCGCGTGGCACCTCGAGGACGCTGGCCACCCAGGCATGGGCGACTCCATCGCCGCAGCGGTCCGGGCCACGCGCGCGGCCGCGGGCTGGCTCGTGTTGCCCGCTGATCTGCCGCTGGTGATGCCGCAGACCCTGGTCGCGGTGGCGGCGGCGCTGCGGGACCACGCCGTGGTGGTGCCTGAGTTCCAGGGCCGCAAGGGCCACCCGGTGGGCTTTTCCGCCGCCTGCGGCGAGGCGCTGGCCGCATTGTCGGGGCCGAAGGGCGCGGCCGGGGTGCTGCGGGCTTTCGGCGCCCATGCGCTGGCGGTCGAGGATGCCGGGTGCGTCACCGACATCGACACGGTCGAGGACCTGGACAAGGCACGTCAATGGCTGGCCGAGCAGCCGCGGGCGCGACAGTAGAGTCTGTGCGGCAGAACGTTGACAGCAGCCGCCTAGAGGGCGCTGTCGCCACCGCCGCCATCGCCGGCCGGCTGCGCCAGTCTCAGCAGCCTTTCCAGGTGGCGGTCGCGGATGCGCATGCGCCGCAGCTCGTCGTAGGTGCGCTGCGCATAGTCCAGCGTGGTGCCGTAGCGGCCACAGGCTTCCTGGAAAATGGCCCGGTACTCGTCGGCGCTCAGCACCCCGGTGTGGTTCGGGCTCTTGCGGGACAGCGTGAATGCGAGCGCAGTGACGGGCCCCTGCGGTGTCTGCGCTGCCAGCCAGCGCGGGTCGTACACCCCGGTGGGCATCTCGCGCTCCCAGAGACGGGCCAGCACCGTGCCGGCCTTCGGCTGCGGGATGCGGAAGGCCATGCCCTGGCAGCTGCCGCCCGACAGCAGCCCCAGCACCAGCCCGGGGCGTTCGGGCGTGCCGCGGTTGACGCGGCTCCACATCTTGAGGGCGCGGTGCCAGCCGTGCACCCGGGCCTGCCGGCTCTCGGCGTGGTCGAAGTCGGGCCGCCAGATCAGGGAGCCGTAGCCGAACAGCCAGAGGTCGTGCCGGCCACCCCACTCGGCGAGGGTGCGCTCGAGCAGCGGCTGCGGATCGCGCAGCGGGGGCGGCAGCCGGAACGCCGGCACGTGGGCGGCGGATGGGGGTGCTGCCGGTGTCGAATCACGCAGGCGCATAGACACAACTTTAGCGCGACCGGCTGCGCATGGGCCATCCGGCCGTGGTCCACCATCGCTCCCGCAGGGCAGTCCGTTGCAGTTACCATGAATCCATGAAGCTCCATCCCCAGGTGGCCGCGGTCACGGACCGCATCCGTGAGCGAAGCCGCCCCGCCCGCGAAGACTACCTGCGCCAGCTCGACGCGATGGCCGCACGCGACCGCGGCGCGGACCGCCTGGGCTGCGCCAACGTGGCTCATGCCTTCGCCGCCCTTCCGGGCAGCGAACGCTTCAAGATCGTGGCCGAGCGCGCACCCAACATCGCGATCGTCACCTCGTACAACGACATGCTCTCGGCGCATGCGCCTTTCGCCGGATTTCCGCCGGTCATCAAGGACGAGGCGATGCGACACGGCGCCACGGCGCAGGTTGCCGGCGGCGTGCCGGCCATGTGCGATGGGGTGACGCAGGGCACGGCCGGCATGGAGCTGTCGCTGTTCTCGAGGGACGTCATCGCCCAGGGAACCGCCGTGGCGCTGAGCCACGATGTGTTCGACGGCGCCCTCATGCTCGGCATCTGCGACAAGATCGTTCCGGGCCTGCTGATCGGCGCGCTGCATTTCGGCCACCTGCCGACGGTGTTCGTGCCCGCGGGTCCCATGACCAGCGGCCTGTCCAACCACGAGAAGGCCCGCGTGCGCGAACTCGCCGCCCAGGGACTGGTCGGCCGCAAGGAGCTGCTCGAAGCCGAGCAGCAGGCCTACCACGGGCCGGGCACCTGCACCTTCTACGGCACGGCCAACAGCAACCAGATGCTGATGGAGGCCATGGGCCTGCACGTGCCCGGCACCGCCTTCGTCAATCCCGGCAACGCCTTGCGCGAGCAGCTCACGCGCGAGGCCGTGCGCACGGTGCTCGGCATCCTGGGCGGCCGGCGCTTCACCCCGATCGGCCGCATCGTCGACGAGCGCTGCATCGTCAACGCCATGGTGGCGCTGCTGGCCACTGGCGGCTCGACCAATCACCTGATCCACTGGGTGGCGGTCGCCCGGTCGGCCGGCATCACCATCGACTGGGACGATTTCGCGCAGCTCTCCACGGTGGCGCCGCTGCTGGCGCGCATCTACCCCAACGGCAACGCCGACGTGAACCAGTTCCAGGCGGCGGGGGGCCCGGGCTACGTCATCCGCGAGCTGGTCGATGCAGGCCTGATGCACGAGGACGTGCTCACCGTGCGCGAGGGCGGGCTGCGCGAGTACACCCGCGAGCCGCACCTCGAGGGCGAGGCGCTGGCCTGGCGCGAGCTCGGCGATTCACGCGACACCGAGGTGGTCCGGCCGGCCTCGGCACCGTTCAGCCCGACGGGCGGGCTGAAGCTGTTGACAGGCAACCTCGGCCGCAGCGTGATCAAGGTCTCGGCCGTGCCCGCAGACCGGCACGTGGTGGAGGCGCCTGCCCGCGTCTTCGACAGCCAGGACGACCTGCTTCATGCATTCGGCGCGGGCGAGCTGGAGCAGGCGTGCCGGGCGCACCCTTCCGCCGGGCTGGTCTGCGTGGTGCGCTGGCAGGGCCCGCGCGCGAACGGCATGCCCGAGCTGCATAAGCTCACGCCGCCGCTGGCGGTGCTGCAGGGCATGGGCCTGCGCGTGGCGCTGGTGACCGACGGGCGCATGAGCGGCGCCTCGGGCAAGGTGCCTGCCGCCATCCATGTCTCGCCAGAAGCTGCAGGCGGCGGGCCGCTCGCCCGGGTGCGCGACGGTGACATCGTCCGCCTGGACGCGCAGGCCGGCACCTTGCAGGCGCTGGTGCCGACCGACGAATGGGAGGCCCGCACGCCCGCCGCGCTGCCGCAGGCCGTGTCAGCGCGCAGCGGCCACGCCCTGGGCCGCGAGCTGTTCGCGGGCATGCGCCGCAATGCGCTGGCGGCCGAGGAGGGGGGGTGCACATGGCTGTGACCGCGCCGCCCAAGCCGCTGCCCGTCGTGCTGTCCGCACTCGACGTGATGCAGGACGCGCCAGTCATCCCGGTGATCGTGCTGGAAGACGTCGCCCACGCCGTGCCCCTCGCGCGGGCGCTCGTGGCCGGTGGCATCCGCATGCTGGAGGTCACGCTGCGCACGCCGGCCGCGCTGGCCTGCATCGAGGCCATCGCGCGCGAGGTGCCCGAGGCCGTCGCCGGCGCCGGCACCCTGCGCAGCGCCGCCGATGCCCGGGCCGCCGCCCGCGCCGGCGCCCGCTTCGGCGTCAGCCCCGGCTTCACCC
>DAIMZU010000443.1:0-3481 GCA_036733845.1 Ramlibacter sp. | reverse complement strand
GGCCTGCTCCCACCACCAGCGGCCGGCACGGAAGTCTTCGCCGAGGCTGATGGCGCGGGTGCAGGGCTCGCAGCCGATGCTGGGGAAGAAGCGGTCGTGCAGGGGGTTGTAGTCGACCTGGTTCATGGCGATGTAGTGCCACACGTCGCCCCAGCTCCAGTCGGCCAGCGGGTTGAACTTGGTGCGCGGCTCGCGGCTGTCGACCGGCGGCACGTCGGCACGGGCCGCGGACTGCTCGCGCCGCAGGCCGGTGATCCAGGCGCTGCGGCCTTCGAGTGCGCGCGCGAGGGGTTCCATCTTGCGGACGTCGCAGCAGGCCTTGCGCAGCGCGACGCTGCGGTACATGGCCTCGCGCCCCTCGCGCTCGACGAAGCGCACGACCGCCTCTTCGGCCGGCCGGTACACCTCGACCGTCGCGCGTGAGGCGGCGCGGGTGCGCTCCAGCAGGGCCAGCGTTTCGGCATGCAGGGCGCCGGTGTCCAGGACGAAGATCGGGATGTCCAGGTCCAGGGTGTTGATCAGGTGCGTGACCACGGTGTCTTCCGCGCCCAGGCTGGAGGCCTGGACCACGCGTCCGGCGTGCGCCTGTGCCGCCTGGCGCAGCAGGTCGCGCGAGGCGGCCAGCCGCTCATCGAAGCCGGCGCCGGGTCGCGCATGGAGGTCGGTCGCTCGCATGCTCAGGCGCTGCGGAAATGGGGCCGGGTATCCACCGCATCGCCCTGGTAGTGGCGGTCGAAGTGCGCGAACTGCCGCGTCGCGATGTCCCGATCCTGGTCGGCACGCAGCACCGCGCTCGAGAACCCGGTGCGCTGCAGCTGGACCAGCTGGTCGGCCAGCACGTCGCCGGTCGCGCGCAGGTCGCCCGCAAACCCGCGCCGGCGGCGCAGCAGGAAGGCCTGGCTGAAGGCGCGGCCGTCGGTGAACTTTGGAAAGTGCAGCTCGATGCGGTCGATACCGTCGAGCGCAATGGCCCGGGGATCGGCGTCGTTGGCAAGCACCAGGACGCGCTGTCGCGCCTGCGCCTCGTGCTCGGCCCCGGAAAGAAGCTGGAGGGTCTGCTGCATCACGCCACCTCTTTCACGGCGGTGCGGGCTGCCTGCGCTGCGGCCTTGAACGGATCGAGGCCGACGCGGCGCAGGGTCTGCATGAAGGTCTCGAAGCGCTCGCCTTCGCTCTGGCGGTGCTGGCGGTAGGTCTCGATGACGGACTCGATCACCTCGGGCACTTCGGATGCCGAGAACGAGGGCCCGACCACCTTGCCGGGCTGCGCAGCGCCCGACAGCAGCGAGCCATCGGAGCCGCCGAGGGTGACCTGGTACCACTCCTGGCCGTCCTTGTCGACGCCCAGGATGCCGATATGGCCGCTGTGGTGATGGCCGCAGGAGTTGATGCAGCCGGAGATGTGCAGGTCGATCTCGCCGATGTCGTGCAACTCGTCGAGGTCCTGCCAGCGCTGCGTGATCGCCTCGGCGATCGGCAGCGAGCGCGCGTTGGCCAGGGCGCAGAAGTCACCGCCGGGGCAGGCGATCATGTCAGTCAGCAGCCCGATGTTGGCCTTGGCCAGGCCCGCTGTGCGCGCGGCCTGCCACAGCGCGGGCAGGTCTTCGGCGCGCACCCAGGGCAGCAGCAGGTTCTGGTCGTGCGTCACGCGGGCCTCTCCGCAGGAGAAACGCTCCGCCAGGTCGGCCGCCACGTCGAGCTGGTCGCCCGTGGCGTCACCGGGTGCCTGGCCCAGGCGCTTGAAGCTCAGCGTGACGGCACGCAGCCGCGGGTCGCGGTGGGCTGCCACGTTCTGCTGCAGCCAGCGCTGGAATGCCGGGTCGAGGTCGACGTTGGCGGCCTCGTCGTGCAGCAGCCGCGCCACGGGAATGGCCGGCGCCGTGAAATGCGCGGCCACGCGGTCGAACTCAGCCTGCGTGATGGTGTGCGGTGCACCGTCCTGCGCCACGATGGCGCGGTACTCGGCCTCGACCTCGTCGATGTAGCGCTGGCCTTCGGCCTTCACCAGGATCTTGATCCGCGCCTTGTACATGTTGTCGCGCCGGCCCCAGCGGTTGTAGACGCGCACGACGGCCTCGAGGTAGTTCAGGATCTCGAAGGCCGGCAGGAACTCGCGCACCGCGGTCGCGATGACCGGCGTGCGGCCCATGCCGCCGCCCACCAGCACCTTAAAGCCCAGCGTGCCCTGCGCGTCGCGCGCGAGTTGCAGCCCGACGTCGTGCCAGTGGATGGCGGCCCGGTCCTCGGCGGCGCCCGACACCGCGATCTTGAACTTGCGCGGCAGGAAGGCGAACTCCGGATGGAGCGTGCTCCACTGGCGCATGATCTCGCACCAGGGACGCGGGTCGGCGATCTCGTCGGGCGCGATACCGGCGAGGCCGTCGCTGGTGATGTTGCGGATGCAGTTGCCGCTGGTCTGGATCCCGTGCATGTCCACGCTAGCCAGCAGGTCCATGACGTCGGCGCTGCGCGCCAGCGGGATCCAGTTGAACTGCACGTTTTGGCGGGTGGTGAAGTGGCCGTAGCCCACCGACAGCCGCGAATGCACCGAGCCGCCGCCGGGCAGCGGCACCGGCCCCAGGGAATCCTGCCGGACCCGCGCCTCTTCGAAGACCTCGTGGCTGGGCTGGTCGTACTCGCGGGCGATCCGCGCCAGCACCCTCAGCTGGCGGCTGCTGATCTCGCCGTAGGGCACCGCGATGCGCAGCATGGGCGCGAAGCGCTGGATGTACCAGCCGTTCTGCAGCCGCAGGGGCCGGAATTCGTCGTCGCCCAGCTCGCCGCGCAGGTTGCGCTCGAGCTGGTCACGGTACTGGGCCGCCCGCGCGCGGACGAACTGCCGGTCGAATTCGTTGTACTGATACATGGCGGGCGACTCTAGCCACGCCGCATATGAATCCCAACTACATTTTTGTCCGAGCCTTATCCGGATAAGCATATTCGCGCGCCCCGCCTGGGCCACGCGCGGCCAGGGCGGCCTGGCTGGATAAGCGCAGGCGAACCGGTCAGTGAATCCGTCGCGCCTGGTATTCGCGCCAGGCGATCAGCGTCACGGTCAGCACCGTCAGCGGCAGCACGAAAGCGCCCATCGCGAAGCGGAAGGTGTCCAGTGCCTCGTGCGCCTGGGCGCGCAGCAGCAGGTAGCTGGTGTAGGCAACGTAGTACCCCAGGAACAGCGCGCCTTCCCATCGGGCCACCACGTTGCCGGTGAAGAAGATGGGCAGGCAGGCGAGGCCGATGGCCAGCATGATGGGCAGGTCGAAGTTGAGCACCCCTGGCGGGACCGGCAGCGCATCGGGCGCGACCAGCGCGCCGACGCCAAGCACCCCCAGCACGTTGAAGATGTTGCTGCCCACGACGTTGCCCACGGCCATGTCGCGCTGCCCCCGCAGGGCGGCCATCACCGACGCGGCGACCTCCGGCAGCGAAGTGCCGGCCGAGATGATGGTCAGGCCGATGACCAGCTCGCTCAGGCCGAACA
>DAIMZU010000442.1:0-3487 GCA_036733845.1 Ramlibacter sp. | reverse complement strand
GCGCTGAACCTCCTCGGCCACGACCGAGAAGCCGCGCCCGGCTTCGCCGGCGGAGGCCGCCTGGATGGCGGCGTTGAGCGCCAGCACGTTGGTCTGCTCCGTAATGTCGGAGATCAGCTCGGTGATCTCGCCGATCTCCTGGGACGACTCGCCCAGTCGCTTGATGCGCTTGGAGGTCTCCTGGATCTGGTCGCGGATGGCGTTCATGCCGCCGATGGCGTTCTGCACCGCGCGCAGGCCGGACTCGGCGGCCAGCAGCGACTGGCGCGCGACCTGGGCCGATTCCTGGGCCTGGCCGGACACCTGGTTGATGCGCCCCGCCATGTCGAGCACGGACTGGCCGGTCTCGCGGATCTCGCGCAGCTGCTCGGTCGATGCGGCCAGCAGCTCGGTGGACGTGTTCTCGACCTGCGCGGTCGTGCGGGCCACCCGCGCGGCGGTGTTCTGCACGTTGCCCACGAGCTGGCGCAGCTCTTCGACGGTGTAGTTGACCGAGTCGGCGATGGCGCCGGTGATGTCCTCGGTGACGGTGGCCTCCTGGGTGAGGTCGCCCTCGGCGACGGCCTGCAGCTCGTTCATGAGGCGCAGGATGGCCGCCTGGTTGGCGTCGTTGACGCGGCGGGCTTCCTGCTCGTCGCGCTCCGCGGCCTGCCGCTGGCGCTCGGCCACGAGCTGCCGGCGCCGGCTGTCGAGCAGCTGCACCGAGGCCAGCCCGATGCCGCAGGCCAGGGCGGCGACACCCGCCAGCAGCAGCACCAGCAGCGGCACCAGGCCGAGTCCGGTGCGCTCGGACAGGCCCGACTGCAGGGTCTCGAGCGAGCGGCGCAGCGGCTCGCTGTCGGCCAGAACGGCGAACTGGGCCTCGCGCGCGGACACCAGGCCCTGCAGGTTGCCCAGGATGGCGCCGGCTTCGGTGCGCGTGGCTTCATAGAGCTTGCGCAGCTCCTGCAGCTGTTCGCGCACCTGCGGGTCGCGCGTGGGCCGCAGGCGCAGCTCGGGGCTGCCATCGAGCAGGCCCTGGCTGATCTCGCGGAACGAGTTGAGGTCGCGGCCCAGGAGGAACACCGCCTCGGGGCTCACGCCCTCGAGGGTGATGAACTCGTTGGCCGACTTGCCGATGCGCTGGGTCAGCATGACCAGCTGGCCGGCGGCGGAAATTTCGGAGGGGGTGGCGCCCTGCTGCAGCTTCAGGGCGGAGATGGTTTCGGCGATCTCCAGGAGGTCCGACGACTGCCGGTTGATCGTGCGCAGCGCCGTGCTGACCTGCGTCAGGATCTGCTGCTGCCCCATGACCACGCCTGCATTGCGCGAGGCGCGCTCGACGAGCGGCCATAGGGCGTCGAGGCCCTCGCGGTGGACTTCGGCCACCGGCCGCAGCCGCAGCGCGGGGTCGCCGTCGCGCAGGCCGCGGACATTGCGCAGCAGCACGTCGGCGCGTTCCTGGACGTCGGGGAAGGCCTGGGCGCTGCCGACCAGCGCCTGCGACACCGACTTGGCCAGCCGCTGCGACTGCATCAGGGCCTGGCCGGTGCCGGCCACCTGCTGCGCCACGCCGTCGGCCTGGCGTACGGCGACAACTGCGACGCCCGCGACCACCGCGAGCGAAAGCCCCAGCAGCACCAGCAGGTTGCGCTGGTGCGCCGGCACCGATCGCCGGCCGAGCAGGGGCAGGTCGAGGTCGGGATCGGGCTCTTCGGCCTCGCCCAGAAGGCGGGTCTGGTCGGCGGCGCGCCAACCCGCGTCGCGGGGATCGGGCGCCTTGGCGTGCTTGGGCGCGGCGGCCGGCTTGATCCGGGCGAACAGCTGCTTGAAGGTCTTGGCGGCGGACATGGCGATTGTTCTTTCGGCTACGCGCTGATGCTCAGGAACTGCGGTTGCTGGGAGAGCGCCTGCAGGTTGATCTCCTGCCAGCAGGCGCCGCTGGAATCGGTGTAGAGGCTGCCGAACCAGCCCGGGGAACCCGCGGGCGCGGGCGAGGACGACTGGAAGGCGTCGAGCGCGCGCAGTCCGGCGAGCCGGTCGACCAGGATGGCGCAGTTGACTTCGAGGATGGCATTGAGCGCGACCACGCGTGTCTGCGCGCGCTGCAGTTCGGGCCGCGGCACCGGGGGCCGGCCGGAGATGAAGCTGGCGAGGTCGATCACGCCCCAGAGGCCGCCGCGCAGGTTGGCCACCCCGAGGAACCAGGGCTGGGTGTAGGGCACCGGCTGCGGTGCGGGCGTGGGGAAGATCTCGCCGGCCTGGGCGAGCGGCAGCAGGTAGCGCGCGCCGGCCGCCTCGACGGCAAGCCAGGCCGCCTGCACGCCTTCGGAACGGGCGGCCTGCAGGCGCTCGGCAAGCCGGGCCTGGAGCTCGCGCAAGGCTTCGCGGTTGGCCATGGCGCGCCCGGGCCGCGTTCAGCCGAGCGCGCGGATCTTGGCGAGCAGTTCGCCCGGATCGACCGGCTTGGTGATGTAGTCGCGCGCGCCCTGCCGCATGCCCCAGACCCGGTCGGTTTCCTGGTTCTTGCTGGTGCACATGATGATCGGCAGCCCGGCATAGCGCGGATCGCGCGTGATGGAGCGGGTGAGCTGGAAGCCGTTCTGGCCGGGCATGACCACGTCCATGAGGATCAGGTCGGGGACCTCCTCGGTCAGGCGACGGAAGGCATCGTCACCGTTTTCGGCCGTGCGCACGGCATAGCCGTTCTTCTGCAGCAGGTCGGTCATGAACATGAGCTCGGTCTTCGAATCGTCGACGACGAGCACCTTCTGGATCGGCATCAATGCGCTCCTTCGGCGGCCCCGAACTGCTGCACCGTCTGCAGCAGCTGGTCCTTGGTGAATGGCTTGGTGAGGTAGTCCTGGGATCCGACCATGCGGCCCCGGGCTTTGTCGAAGACGCCGTCCTTGGACGACAGCATGACGACAGGAACTGTTGCGAAACGCGCATTGCGCTTGATGATTGCGCAGGTCTGGTAGCCGTCCAGGCGCGGCATGAGGATGTCGCAGAAGATCACGTCGGGCTGGTAGTCGTGGACCTTGGACAGCGCGTCGAAGCCGTCCTCGGCCAGGAGGACCTCGTGTCCACCCTGCTTCAGGAAGATCTCGGCGCTGCGCCGGATCGTGTTGCTGTCGTCGATCACCAGCACCTTCAGGGCGCCCGCTTGCTTGCTCACTTGCTGCCGCTCCTCGTTCTCCTGGCGGCCGCTTGCATCAAGGCGTAACAAGCGGGGCTCAGATCTGGACCATCTCGAAGTCTTCCTTGCGAGCGCCGCACTCGGGGCAGGTCCAGTTCATGGGAACGTCTGCCCAGGCGGTGCCCGGGGCGATGCCGTCGTCCGGCGCGCCAGCCGCTTCGTCGTAGATCCAGCCGCAGATCAGGCACATCCAGGTTTTTGCTTCAGTCACAGCTTAAGGGGGCTTCCAATAGAATGCAACGATTGTATCGACGCCCCCTGCGCAAGCTCGCGAAGTTCCGCACATGCGCGATGCTTGCAAGCCATGAC
>DAIMZU010000441.1:0-3503 GCA_036733845.1 Ramlibacter sp. | reverse complement strand
GAAGGAAGTGGCCCTGGTCACCGGCGAGGAGCGCATCGTCCCGCCCGGCGCGCGAACAGGAGCCGCCACATCGCCCGCTCAGCCACATGGACGTCCGCTTGCCAGATCCGGGCGGGCTCGAAGGCGAGTCCCCGGGCGCGCCGTATCGCGAACGAAAGACCGATGCCGACCGCGAAACCAAACACCCCCAGCGCGCAACCAAGCGCCCCCGCGAGGAGCCGCAGGGGGCGACGTCCGGGACGGGCCGCCTGGTCGAACCGATTGAGCCTGGCAAGAAACCCTGTAGCGGGGTTGACGCGGCGGTCGAGGCCTTCCTGAGGCGTCACCCCACCACGGAGGGGGCGCTGCGTGCCGCGGTCGATCTCGTACCTGAGGGCACGTCTGGACAAGCCGAGCTCAGGGCCACACAAGTCCGCTTCTTGAGGCAGATCAGCCACGGGCTGCTGGACCGCCTGACAAGCTCGGCGTCCTGCGAGCAGGCAGTGGAATCCCTGACACAGCAGATCGTGGGGGCTTGGTACGCCCGGCCGAATTTCCACTCTCGGATCGCCTGCGAAGTGCTGATCGGTGGCCTGTTGCGCGACCAGCCTGGCGGCGCGCTCAGCACGCAGAACCTTCCCGCTGTTTGCCGCGGCATCAACCGCGCAACGCGTTCTCCGAACTGGGGATTCCTGCTGGGCGCTCTGTCGCCGCCTGAGCAGCTGGACCCGCATTTCACGGCGACGGTTCTGTCGCACGTGGCGTCACTGCCTTCCCATGAAGATGTCTCTGCCCGCAACGCGTGGCTCGCACTCCAAGGGTGGCCACCCGATGAGCCCCACAGCTCGCTGGCTTCTGCCCGGAATAATTTTTACGGACTCGCATCAGCAAACTGGACAGCCTCGTGCGACCACCTCGACCGGTTGGCGCGGGATGGCCAGACATGGTTGGTCGCTTGGGCAACCTGCGACCTGATCCGAGAACAGAGCGACAGGAGCGAAGCGGCACGACAACTCTTGCTCAGGGCACTGGACAGGCGGGACACCACAGGAGGCGACCTGTGTGGGCAAGTGGCCTGGGCCACTGCGTTGAGCATCCACCCCCGATTTGACTACGACTTCGCGACGACGCTTGACCCATCAGAAGCATTGCCATCACATTCCGACAGTCTCTACTCGGGCGAAGATGAAAGCGACTTGACCGACGGCGACCGTCAACGCATTCATGGAGAGATCCTCCGTGACGTCGTTGACAGGGTCAGGCTCAGTGGCGACGAGGGCGCGGATTTCCGATGGGTCCGCCTGGGCGGAGGGTTGGAGCGCGCGGTCGAACACAACGTGCGCAGCGGTGACGAACAGACAGTCACCGCCATGGGTCTTCTCGAGCGCCTTGTCGGCGACCCGTCCAACCCGCTCACTCCACCGCAGCGCATCGCCTTCGTCGCGGGCCTGGCCGGCTCCGCGCTCGCACGAGGCCTTCCATTGGATGCGCTCAAGGAAAAGCTGGCCACCGGCGACGCTGACTGCCAGGAGCTGATCGATCTGGGCATCACCCTGGCCAACCCACTGGATTTCATGAAGCAGCACACCGGCAGGGGCCCAGGCGCAGACCTCGGGACGCCCTGGGCGGCAATGGACCGCGCAGAACGGGACAAACTCCTGGCCGCGGCCTTCCTCGCGCCCGCCGGCAGAGGCCTGCAAGCGTCGCAGGACGACCTGCTGGCCCAACTCGCGGACGGCAAACTCCAGCTTTCGGTCTGCCTGGACGCACTGGGGCTCTGTTATCGACACGCGAGGAACATCGAACCTTCCACCTTCGACCAGGTCCGTGATGCCCTGCTCAAGCGCTTGACCCCGCCGAAGACAAGCACAAGCGATGGCGAGTCCCCGGCCAAGTCGGAAGACGGGGAGTTCACAGACGTCGGAGACATCGTCGCGGCCCTGTGCGACCTCCACCAGAGCTTCAACGAGGCCCATGGCTGGACCGAAGACCCCGGCCACCCGAACATTCCCCTGACGCCATCGACGGAAAGCAAACGCGCCAACGCCGAGCGCCTGCTGCGGATGATGGACGACCAGATCCAAGTGGCCCGCGAAGCGCAACCGACCCTGCCGTACCTGGCGCAGGATATCTATCTGCGCCACCTGCTCAACGCGCGTGCATCGCTGCAGGAAGCATTGGGTGCGCAAGTGGCAGGCGGGGCCGGTACGCCGGCACAGCCACGGGCCTCCAGGAGTTCGTCAAGCTCGTCCAGTTCGTCGTCCTCCTCGTCCTCGTCGAGCGCTTACTGAACGACTGTCAGACCCTGGCCCGCGACTGCCTGGGTCCACCCCACGACGGGCGCGCAAGCGCCATCGATGCGGCCCCCGCCGCCCGCCACTTACTGCTTCGGGATCTTCGCGCGCTCGATGACACCCGCCCATTTGCGCACATCGGCGCTGAGCAGCTGCCCCAGTTGCTCCGGCGTGCTGCCCTGCGCGTTGAGGGTGAGCTCGGCTAGCTTGTTCTTCACCTCCGGCTGCTGCAGGGCGGCGTTGACCACGCTGTTGAGGCGCGCGATGACGTCTGCCGGCGTCCTGGCCGGCACGGCCAGTCCGTTCCAGGAGGTGGCGTTGAAGTTGGCAAGCGCGCCGCCCGCCTCGCGCACCGTTGGCACGTCGGGCAGGCCCGGCTCGCGGCGGTCGCCCATCATCGCGATCGGGCGGATCGCATTGCCCTTCACCTGGCCCATCAGCGGCCCCAGGATGTCCACGCCCAGGTCGAGCTGGCCGGCGCGCAGCGCATTGATGACCGGGGGCGTGCCATTGAACGGAACCACCTGGAAGTCGATGCCGGCGGTCGCCTTGAAGTATTCGGCGGCCAGGTTCTGCGTGGTGCCCACCTGGGGCGTTCCCACGTTGAGCTTGCCCGGGTTGGCGCGGGCGTAGGCGAGCGCGTCGGCCAGCGTCTTGAAGCGGCTGTTCTCGGCCACGTAGAGGGTGAGGTTGAAGGTGGCCAGTTGCGAGACCGGCGCGAAGTCCTTCAGCGTGTCGAAAGGCAGCTGCTTGAACAGCGCCTCGCTCACGGCCGTGCCGCTGGAGACCAGCAGGATGGTGTGGCCGTCGGGCTCGGCCCGCGCGACCATCTCGCCGGCCACCACGCCGCCCGCGCCGACGCGGTTCTCGATGACGACCGCCTGACCCAGGGGCCCGCTGATCGCCTGGGCGATGGTACGGGCCGTGATGTCCGCCGCGCCGCCGGGCGCATTGGGCACCACGATGCGCAGGGGACGGCGTGGGAAGGCCTGCTGGGCCCGCAGGGCGGCAGGCACCAGCGCGGCGCCGCCAGCGGCAACGGCCTGGAGCAGCAGGTGTCGACGTGAATTCATGGGTAGGTCCTCGGGATCGTTCGGAAAATCAGAAGAAGAGATCCACCAGCCAGAGTGTCACGGCCGGGAAGAACAGCAGCAGCAGCACGCGCAGGACGTCCCACCCCAGGAAGGGGAACACGCCCTTGTAGGTCTCGGACATGGGCGTGTCCTTGGC
>DAIMZU010000440.1:0-3508 GCA_036733845.1 Ramlibacter sp. | reverse complement strand
GGATCATGGCGTCTCTGCCCATTCAGGCAACGGGCGCGGAGTGTGCATCACGTCCTCGGCCAGCCACAGCGCGCTGCGATGCGCCCGCGCGGCGACTGTGTCGAGCGGCAGTTGCTGGTAGTCGTCGTTGAAGACCTCGAAGCTGTAGTCGCCCGCATAGCCGAGCCGCTGCAGCCGGAGCACCAGGTCGGCCAGCGCCTCGCTGTGGACGCCCTCGCCGGGAAAGACACGGAAGGTACGCGCGGTAGTCATGCGCTCCTCGAAGGTGGGGGTCTCGTTCCACATGAAATCGGACAGCTGCACCAGGAAGATGCGCTCGGGGTCGAGCGCATCGATGCCATCGAGTGCCGTGCCTGCCGCGAAGACGTGGAACGAGTCCAGTCCGAGGCCGAGGTTGGGGCAGTCGGCGCGGCTGACCACGTCCCATGCGGCGGTGAATTCATGGATCGTGCGACCCCAGGACAGGCCTTCGTAGGCCACCTTGATGCCCAGTGGAACGGCCAGCATGGCCAGCTTGCGAAGGTCACGTGCGATGTCGTCGAAGTCCTGCGAAGCATGGCGCGACGTGGACGAGCACGCGAGCAGCACGCGCGAGCCCAGCGCGGCGCACATCTCGAGCCTGCCCTTGGCGATGTCGACCTTGTAGCCGTGCAGGTGACCCGACAGCCCCTCGAAGTCGCGCAGCACCTGGAAGCCGGTCGGGCGCAGGCCGCTGGCGCGCACTGCGGCCACGGCCGCACCGACGCCGCCGGGGTGACCGACCACGTCGCGCGCGCTGAGCATCACCTGCCCGAAGCCTGCCGCAGCCATGGCGTCGAGCTTGGCCTCCAGCGGACCCGCCAGCGTGATGGTGTCCATGCCGAAACCGGTGATGCGGCGGTCCATGGTGGGCCTCCTGCTCTCAGGCGTCCGCGTGGACCAGCTCGAAGGCAACCGAGCCGAGCTGGGTGACCGTGAGTGCACCGCGATCGTCCGGGTGCAGCTGCGCCGAGTCGACAAACTGGACGCCACGGGCACGCAAAGCCGCAACCGCCGCGGCCACGTCAGGCGACCCGATCCCGATCCGCTGGAGCCGCTCGCGGCCGTCATCGACGTCGAGCGAGGCCGGCTCGATCAGCTGCCACATGAAACGGCCGCAAGGGCTGTGCATCAGCTTGCCTGCGGGCATCACCCCGAATCGCTGGTCGTCCGGAATTTCGGTGAAGCCGAGCAGCCGCTCGTAGAACGTCATCCAGTCGGGGCTTCGGCCCACGCCGATGTACTGCACGACCCCGAAGTAGCTCGTGCCGGCCAGCGCCGGCGGATACGGGTCCACGGTGGGGATGGGCACGAAGTCGATGTCGTAGATGGAGAAGTCGCTCCAGCGGTCGACGAAGAAGAAGTGCGCACCGCCGGGGCCTTGGATGCCCGGGATGTTCAGCTCCATCGCTTGCGCGTGGCTGGGCGTGTCCCAGGCGCCGAGTTCGACGCAGCGCGCATGCGCCGCCCGTGCGTCACGCACGCGGAAGGCGACGGCCGAGAGCACGGGGTGGCCCCCTTCGGTGGCGCTGGCGCGGGCGTCGTCCGGGTGCGCGTTGACCACGAGGTTCATGCCGCCCTGGCGGTACAGCGTGACTTCGCGCGAGCGATGGCGCGCCACCGGCCGGAAGCCCAGCGCCTCTAGCACCTGGCCGAGCGCCTGGGGGCGCAGCGTCGCGTACTCGACGAATTCGATGCCATCCAGGCCGAGCGGATTCGGCGCCTCGGGAAGGGCTTCGCGGTCCTGAGCCATCGGAGTTGATCCTTTCATGCGTCCGTCCCGCGGCAGCCCGCCACCAGGGAACGGAAGTGCCGCTCCATGCGGGCGGGGTCCGCCCGCAGGCCGGTGAACAGCTCGAACGCGCCCACAGCCTGCCCCACCGCCATGGTGCCGCCATCGACTACCGCACATCCGGCCTCGCGGGCCGTCCGCAGCAGTTCTGTCTCCAGCGGGAAATAGACGATCTCGGACACCCACAGCGAAGGCCGCAGCAAGCTCGCGTCGAGCGGCAGCCCTGGCAGCTTGGCCATGCCGGTAGGCGTCGCGTGAACCAGCCCGGTGGCACCTGGCATGGCGGACGCTGCTGCCGCATGCACCTCCACGCGCGGTCCGTGGCGTGCATTCAGCGCATCCGCCAATGCCTGCGCGCGCGGCAAGTCGCTGTCCACGAGCCGCAGGCGATCGGCGCCGAGGCCCAGGACCGCATGGGCAATGGCCGAGCCGGCACCGCCCGCGCCGAGCAGAACGACGCACGATAGATCGGCCTGCGGCAGCGCTCGCCGGAATCCCCAGGCCCAGCCCCAGCCGTCGGTGTTATGACCCACTGCGATACCGTCTCGGATGACCAGGGTGTTCACCGCGCCCATCGCCGCTGCTTCGTCCGACAAGTGGTCGAGCAGGGGAATCACCGCCTGCTTGCACGGATAGGTGACATTCAGCCCGGCGAAGTCCATGAGTCGGGCGGCCGCGATGAGCGTGGGGAGTTGTGCCTGCGGCGGGCCCATAGAACGATCGAGATCGATCAGCTGGTAGTGCAGGCGCAGGCAGTGATGGCGCGCTTCCTCTTCCTGGAGCGCGGGCGTCAGGGACTGCTGGATGCCGGCACCGATGAGGCCGAGCAGCATCTTTGGACTCAGCGCGGCGACTGAAGGCTGCGTGGCCGGGACGGCGGGAGAAAGCATCCGCCGTAATGTACGAACTGGTTAGTTTTAACGAAACCCAGGGGAAACCCTAGGCCGCAGCCGCAAGACGATCAGCGCCGCACGAAGCGCACGATCATCTCGATGACGTTCTCGCGCCGCGCGGCGAGTGCAGCGACGGACTCCATGTCCCGGTGGAAGATCAGCGAGAAGGTATGGCGGTTCGCCACGTTGAACACAGACAGCGCGCTGATGGACATGTGCAGGTCGACCGGATCAATCCCGGCGCGGAACACGCCTTCGCGCTGTCCCCGCTCGAGCACGTGCCGCAACCCGGCGATCGCCGGCACGTTCAGCTCGGCGATGACGGCGCTGTCCTTCAGGTACTCGCCCCGGTGGATGTTCTCGTTCATCACGAGTCGGATGAACTCGGGGTGGGCGAACTGGTAGTCGACGGTGTGCGCGACCAGCGTACGAAGGGCCTGCTCCGGCGGGAGATCCTCGAGGTGCAGTTGCGACTCGATGTGGCGCATGCGCCGGTAGGCCTCTTCCAGTACCGCGACATACAGGCCTTCCTTGCTGCCGAAGTAGTAGTAGATCATGCGCTTGCTGGTGCGCATGCTCTCTGCGATGAGGTCGATGCGGGCGCCGGCGAGGCCCTTTTCCGAAAACTCGCGCATCGCGACCTCGAGAATGTCCGCCTTGGTGCGCTCCGGGTCGTTGGTACGGCCTGGCGATTCGTCGACGGAATGTACCGGGTGGTTCATTTCACGAGTGTACGGCAGCGGCGGCCGGGCACGCGCTCTGGCAGACTGCGTCCTTTCCTCGGCTTTCTGAGCTTCGCCCCCAC
>DAIMZU010000439.1:0-3509 GCA_036733845.1 Ramlibacter sp. | reverse complement strand
GTGTACATGTCGGCGAGCTTGCCCTGCACCAGCTGGAACTCACCGATGCTCTGGCCGAACTGCTTGCGGTCGTGGACATAGGGCACCACGTTGTCCATCACCGACTGCATGATGCCGATGGGACCCGCCGCGAGCACCGCGCGCTCGTAGTCGAGCCCCGACATCAGTACGCGCGCACCGCCGTTGACCGCGCCGAGCACGTTGGCCGAGGGCACCTCGACATCGCGGAACACCAGCTCGCCGGTGTGGCTGCCGCGCATGCCCAGCTTGTCGAGCTTCTGCGCCACCGAGAAGCCCTTCATGCCTTTCTCGACGAGGAAGGCGGTCACCCCGCGCGCCCCGAGCTCCGGCTCGGTCTTGGCGTAGACCACCAGGGTGTCGGCGTCCGGGCCATTGGTGATCCACATCTTGCTGCCGTTCAGGAGGTAGTAGCCCCCCTTGTCCTCGGCCCGCAGCTTCATGCTGATGACGTCCGAGCCGGCACCGGGCTCGCTCATGGCCAGGGCGCCCACGTGCTCGCCGCTGATCAGGCGCGGCAGATACTTGCGCTTCTGCTCATCGGTCCCGTTGCGCTTGATCTGGTTCACGCACAGATTCGAATGGGCGCCGTACGACAGGCCCACCGATGCCGACGCGCGGGAGATTTCCTCCATCGCGATCATGTGCGCGAGGTAGCCCATGCCGGCGCCGCCATCCGCCTCGGGCACGGTGATGCCGAGCACGCCGAGCTCACCCATCTTGCGCCACAGGTGCATGGGGAACTGGTCGCTGCGGTCGATCTCGGCTGCGAGCGGTGCGATCTCGGCCCGGGCGAAGTCGCGCACCGCGTCGCGCAGGGCGTCGATGTCTTCGCCGAGCTGGAAATTGAGGCCGGGGAGCTGCATTGAAATTTTCTCCTGGGGAACGTGGTTGAGGTTCAGGCGCTGTCTTGCCTGGCGGCCCGGCGCCGCGTGCGGGGTGCCGGGGCTTCCGGATCGGAGCGGGCGAGCAGCGCACGGGCTTCCTTCTCGTGCTCCTTGACCTCATCGAGGTTGGCCTGCAGGTCGGCAAGCTGCTCTTCCAGCTGCGCCCGGTGCTGGGCCAGGATGGTGAGGAATTTTCTGAGCTGCGGCCCGGTGTCGCGCGGGCTGTCGTACATGTCGATGAGCTCCCGCGCCTCCGACAGGGACAGCCCCAGCCGCTTGGCCCGCAGGGTGAGCTTGAGCCGCGTGCGGTCCCGCGCGCTGTAGAGACGGTTGCGCCCCCCGGGGCCGGTGCGCTGCGGCTGCAGCAGGCCCATGTCCTCGTAGAAGCGCATCGCGCGCGTGGTGAGGTCGAACTCCCTGGCCAGGTCGCTGATGGTGTAGGTGACGGGTGTTGCCATGCGGAAGTGGGGGTGCGGGGACAGGCGTCGCGTTGACGCCTAGAATGCGATTACATATGACGTTTACGTCAACGTCAATGTCCAGAATGCCAATATGTCCGCCACGCAGCAGCCCTTGAACTGGCCGTCCCGATGAATTCCCTGGAACGAGAGCTCGAGTATCCGCTCGGCGACACCCTGCCCGAGCAGGGCGCGTCGATCGAGGTCGCCCCCGGCGTGCGCTGGGTGCGCATGGCGCTGCCTTTCGCGCTGAACCACATCAATCTCTGGCTGCTGCGCGACGAGATCGACGGCCGGCAGGGCTGGACCGTGGTCGACTGCTGCATCGCCCGCGACGAGTCGCGCGCTCAGTGGGAGCGCGTCTTCGAGACACAACTCGAGGGCCTGCCGATCCTGCGGGTGATCGCCACCCACATGCACCCGGACCACATCGGCCTGGCGGCCTGGCTGTGCGCGCGCTGGGACTGTCGCCTGTGGATCAGTGCGACCGACTACTACGCCGCCCGCGTCTTCACGGTAGGCACCGTGGGCCACGGCGGCGAAGGGGCATCACGGTTCCACGCCTCGCACGGCCTGTCCGATCCCGAGGCGCTCGCCCGGATCGGCGAACGCAGCGGTTACTACGCGAGCATGGTGCCCGAGGTGCCCCGCACCTTCCGGCGGCTGCAGGACGGCGACGTGCTGCGCATCGGCGGCCACGCCTGGCGCTGCATCGCCGGCTACGGCCACGCGCCCGAGCACATGTCGCTGGCCTGCGAGGCGCTGCAGGTGCTCATCTCCGGCGACATGATGCTGCCGCGCATCTCCACCAATGTCGCGGTGCACGAGTCCGAGCCGGAAGCCAATCCCCTGGCGGCCTTCCTCGATTCGATCGACCGCTTCCGCGAACTGCCGGCCGGCACGCTGACCCTGCCCGCCCACGGCAAGCCTTTCAGGGGACTGCACAGGCGCATCGAGCAGTTGCACGAGCACCATCGCGCGCGGCTGGACGAAGTGCTCCAGGCCTGCCGGGAGCGCCCGTGTTCGGCCGGTGACATCCTGGCGGTGATCTTCCCGCGCGCGCTGGACATGCACCAGATCACCTTCGCGATGGGCGAGTCGCTGGCGCACCTGCACGCGCTCTGGCACGCGGGCCTGCTGCAGCGCAAGCAGGTGGCGGGGGTCTGGCGCTTCGCGGTTGCGCAGGATTCCGCGCGGGATCCCGCAGGCGTGGGTTCCCGCTTTCGCGGGAATGACGGTGGGAGTGGGGAACCTAGCGCCAGGGCGGCAGCGGATCGCCCTTGAGCTGCCGGCGCAGCGCGAGGTAATCGGGCACGACCGTCGCGACGGTGTCCCAGAAGCGCGGGCTGTGGTCCATCACCCGAAGGTGGCTGAGTTCGTGCGCCACCACGTAGTCGATGACTTGCATGCGCATGTGGACCAGCCGCCAGTTCAGGCGGATGGTTCCGTCGACGTGCGCACTGCCCCAGCGGGTCGCGGCATTGCTCAGGAGAAGCCTGCGCCACTGGACGCCCAGGCGGGGGGCGAAATGCTGCAGCCGTTCGGTGAAGACGCGCTCGGCCTGCCGCATCAGCCAGGCCTGCACGGCATCGCGGATCTGCGCAGCACCGGCGTCGTGCGCCAGTCCCACGTGCAAGGCCAGACGCGGCACGCCCGGCAAGGCCTGGCCGTCGGTGTTCAGGACCGCAGCGCCCGCGGTCGCATGGCGCGGGTCCAGCACCACGATCACCGGCTCGCCCAGGAAAGGCACCGTGGTGCCGTCCTTCCAGTCGATCCGGCTGGCCTCGGCCCGCGCGGCCCGTTCCCGGAACTCGCCGAGCTTGCGCACGATCCAGTCACTTTTCTTCTGGAGCGCCGTCTCGACCTCGTACAGCGGCACCCAGCGCGGCGCGCTGACCGTGAGGCCTTCGGCGCCCACCGAAAAACCGATGGTGCGGCGGCGGCCGCGCACCAGTTCGTAGGCCACGATCGCATGCCCCAGCCGCGCCTGCCGTGTGGCACGCGGATGGATGAAGCGGGCCGCCGCGATGGCATCGGCCAGCGGCTGCGCGGGCTGCGGGGACACGGGAGGGGCTTGCGGCGGCTCGGGCAAGGGCCTGGCGGCGACGGGTGGGCCTTGCGGTGGCGCCGGCGGGGCCGGCTCAGG
>DAIMZU010000438.1:0-3516 GCA_036733845.1 Ramlibacter sp. | reverse complement strand
TTTCGACGTGATGGACAACCATTACGTGCCCAACCTCACCTTCGGGCCGATGATCTGCTCGGCGCTCAAGCCACATGCCGTCCGTGCGGACGGCACGCCGGTGCCCATCGACGTGCACCTGATGGTGGAGCCGGTGGACGCGCTCGCACAGCTTTTCGCAGACGCGGGGGCCGACTACATCAGCTTCCACCCGGAAGCGTCCGGGCACGTGCACCGCAGCATCCAGGCGATCAAGGCGCGCGGGTGCAAGGCCGGTCTCGTGTTCAACCCCGCCACGCCCCTGGACGTGCTCGACTGGACCCTCGACGAGATCGACCTCATCCTCGTCATGAGCGTCAACCCCGGCTTCGGCGGCCAGGGCTTCATCGACTCGGCCCTGCGCAAGATCGAGCAGGCGCGCCGCCGCATCGACGCAAGCGGCCGCGACATCCGCCTCGAGGTCGACGGGGGCATCAAGGCCGACAACATCGCCCGCGTGGCTGCCGCAGGCGCGGACACCTTCGTCGCGGGCAGCGCGATCTTCGGCAAGCCCGACTACCGCGCCGTCATCGACGCCATGCGCTCGGCCCTGGCGGGCTGACCCTGGAAGGCCTCAGGGCGTCCTTTTCTTCTCCCCGTCGGGCAGGTCCTCGCGCAGCTTGTCGTACGTGCGGTCGAGCTCGCGGCCCTTGCTCGTGTCGGGCACGCCGCGATTCGCATCGTGGTGGGCGATGCGGCCGATGTCCTGCGCCGATGGCTCGTCACGCGCCTGGTTGTCGGCCGATTCGTCCCGCTCGTGCGGCATGCGGGGAACGCCGGTCTGACGCTCTCCCTGCGCCGCCTGGGTCTGGCCTTGCGGCGTCGCGGCCGCCGGGCGGTCCGGGCTGGCCGGCTGGGGGATGGGGTCCTGTTCTTTCATGCCGATCATCGTGCCGCCGCGGCGCGGCGCCGGGGGTAGGACGAGCGGCCGGCGCGGCCTGCGGCTTCGTAGTCCCGGTCCTACGCTGCGACCCCTTCACGGACGACAGGGCGGACCGCTGCACGGCTACGGTCAGTGCCCATGAGCTTGCGTATTCTCGATGCACGTCACACATCGATCCCAGGCACGCAAGGAGGACACCATGGAACTGCTGGCCGCATGGCCCGAATGGCTGGTGTGGTGCGCCGCCGGTGCCGGGGGGGCGATTGCCATCGCGGTGATCGTGAGCATCATCGACGCCACGCTGGACCTCGAGGGCAACTGAGGCACACAACGGCCAGCGGCGCGGGCCGCTGCAGCCTACAGGGAAATCCATGGCTCAAAACAAGACGGACGCGCGCAGCAAGTCCAAGGCGTCCGATGGGGTGCTTGCGAAGAACAAGCAGCTGGAATCCTACGGACAGCCGCAGGAGAACCATCTCACCACCGCCCAGGGGGTGGTCGTCCCGGACAACCACAACTCGCTGCGCGCGGGGGTGGGCGGCCCGACGCTGCTGGAGGACTTCATCCTTCGCGAGAAGCTCACGCACTTCGACCATGAGCGCATCCCGGAGCGGGTGGTGAACGCGCGCGGCTGCGGCGCGCACGGCTACTTCGAGCTGTACAAGTCGCTGTCGCAGTTCACCCGGGCCGACTTCCTGCAGGAGCCGGGGAGCCGGACACCCGTGTTCGTGCGCTTCTCGAACTTCACGGGCGAGCGCGGTTCGGCCGACACCGTGCGGGACCTGCGGGGCTTCGCCGTCAAGTTCTACACCCGCGAGGGCAACTACGACCTGGTGGGCGCAAGCTTCCCGGTGTTCTTCATCCAGGACGCCATGAAGATGCCCGACCTGGCGCATGCCATCAAGCCCGAGCCGCACCATGGCATGCCCCAGGCCTCCAGCGCGCACGACACCTTCTGGGACTTCGTGTCGCTCCTGCCCGAGACCACGCACGCCCTGATGTGGCTGATGTCCGGCCGGGCGCTGCCCCGCAGCCTTCGCATGATGGACGGCTTCGGCGTGCACACCTTCCGCTTCGTGAACGCGCAAGGCACGAGCCACCTGGTCAAGTTCCACTGGCGTGCCCGCCTCGGGCGCCATGCCCTGTGCCGCGAAGAGGCGCAGATGATCGCGGGGCGCGACCCCGATTTCCTGCGGCGTGACCTGTGGGACGCTATCACGCGTGGCCAGTGCCCCGAGTGGGAGCTTGGCGTGCAGATGGTCGAGGAGGGACGCGCAGACTCGCTCGGGATCGACCTGCTCGACCCGACCAAGCTGCTGCCCGAGGAACTCGTACCGGTGCAGGCCATCGGCCGGCTTGTGCTCAATCGCAACCCCGACAACCATTTCTCGGAGGTCGAGCAGGCCGCCTTTCACCCCGGCCACCTGGTCCCGGGAATCGACTTCACCAGCGACCCGCTGCTGCAGGGGCGGCTGTTCGCCTATACCGACGCTCAGCTCGGCCGGCTCGGCGGGCCGAACCACCACGAACTGCCGATCAACCGTGCCCTGTGCCCCGTGCACAACCACTCCCGGGACGGCCGTCACCGTTCCACGATCTCGCGCGGTCCCGCCGCCTACGAGCCGAACACGCTGGCCAATGGCTCGGAGTTCCGTGTCGATGGCGGCCAGCAGGGTTTCCAGGAAATGCCGGACGCGCACTCAGCTGTGCGCACGCGGCGGCGCAGCGCCTCGTTCGACGAACACTTCGCCCAGCCGACATTGTTCTGGAACAGCCAGTCGGCCGCCGAGAAGGAGCAGCTGATCGCGGCTTTCCAGTGGGAGCTGTCCCAGGTGGAGAGCGCCGCCATCCGCCAGCGCATGGTGGACAACCTGGCTCACGTCGACGGACGGCTCGCGCGGAAGGTGGCCGAACCCCTGGGCATCGGTGCGCCGGATCCCCGTGCCGCCGCGGGCCGGGCGGGTTTCCGGGAGACGCGCAGTGCGCCGTCGCCCGAGAGCTCGCCTGCGCTCGGCATGGAGCAGCAGGCGCCGGTGAGTCCCAGTCTCGCGATCGCCACGCGCTGTGTCGCCATCCTGGTGGCCACGGGGGCCGAGGTGGGCGCGATGAAGGTGCTGCAGCAGGCCCTGCACGACCAGGGCGCGACCACCCGGGTCATCGGACCGCAGCTCGGCCATGTCTCCACGTCTTCCGGCCAGCAGTTTCCGGTGGACCAGACCTTCGCAGGCACCGCCTCCGTGTTGTTCGACGCGGTCATGGTCCCCGGCGGCGCGACCAGCACCGAGTGGCTGCGGCGCCACGGCGAAGCCGTCCGGTTCGTCCAGGAGGCCTACCGGCACGGCAAGCCCTTGTGCCTGATCGGCGAGAGCGCCCAGCTGCTACCCGGCATCGACCTCGAGCAGGGGGTGGCCGGGGTGGTCTGCGGCAGCAACGACCCCACGACGCGGCTGCAGATGGCCCAGGACTTCATCCGGGCCATTGCCCGCCACAGGCACTGGGGCCGCCCAGCGCCGGACGCGCCGCCCGGTTGAAGCCCCGGCTCGTCGCAGGACACGTCCGACGCGGGCTCGGCCGCAAGGATGACCATTCCCTGGACAGCGGGAATCGTCCAATGC
>DAIMZU010000437.1:0-3526 GCA_036733845.1 Ramlibacter sp. | reverse complement strand
CCCCCAGACCGATCCGATGCCGCCGAGGATGGCCGCTGCGAACAGCGGCAGCAGCAGGTCCAGCCCCATCGTGGGCCGCAACTGCACCGTGAGCCCTGCGAACACGCCAGCCACCGCAGCGAGCACGCCACCGAGCACCCAGGTGACGCGCAGCACGTGCTCCGGGTCGATGCCAGTGACCCGCGCGAGCTGCGGGTTGCTCGCGGTGCCCCGCATCGCGCGACCCATCGCGCTGCGGCTGAGGAACAGGTGCAGTCCGATGACGATCACGACGGCGAGCGCCAGGACAAAGAGCTGGTCGGGCGTGATGCGCAAGCCACCGCCGACGCTTCGCGGCACCAGCGCGATCGCCATCTGCAGGTCGCTCGCGTAGTACTGCGGCACGCCGCCATAGACGAAGAACAGCAGGTTTCGCAAGGCCAGCGCCGCACCGAAGCTCGCGATCACGAGCGTGATTGCGCCTTGCGTGCGCAGCCGCCTGAACAGCAGCCAGTCCAGTCCGAGAGCCAGGCCTGCCGTGCCCACCGCAGCCACGGCGAGTGCGGCCAGCATGGGCCAGCCGAAGGACAGCGGCGCGAAAGGCTGCCCCCCGCCCAGCGCCGAGAACCAACCCAGCGTGGAGAGCGCGAGGTAAGCGCCCCAGGCCAGCAACTCCCCGTGGCCGAAGTTGGAAAAGCGCAGGATGGAATAGGTCAGCGTCAGACCGATCGCACCGAGCGAGATCACGGAGCCGACGATCAGTCCGTCGGCAATCACTTGCAGCATCATGTCAGTGGGCTTCCACGTGGCGGCCGAGGTACAGCTCGGCGATCCGCTGGTCGCGGGCGAGTTCGGTCGCCGGGGCGACCACCTGCTCGCAACCCTCCACGAGCACCGCGGCACGGTCGGCCACCGATAGGGCGGCCTTGACGTTCTGCTCCACCAGCACGATGGCGACGCCGCTGTCGCGGATGGTGCGCAGCGCAGCAAACACCTCGGCGACGAGCCGCGGCGACAGCCCGGCGGACGGCTCGTCGAGCATCAGGACCTGCGGCGTGCGCACGAGCGCGCGCGCGATGGCCAGCATCTGCCGCTGCCCGCCCGACAGGCGGCCGGCCAGCAGCTTGCGCTGGCGCGCCAGGTCGGGGAACTGGTCATAAAGCTGTGGCAGCCGTTGCCGGACTGGAACGCGTTGCAGGGCCGCGGCCAGTTCCAGGTTCTCGGCCACGCTGAGGTTGGTGAAGACGTTCTCGGTCTGCGGCACGAATCCCAGCCCGAGTCCGCACATCCGGTGCGCGGGCACGCGGGTGATGTCTGCCTCGCCGAGCCAGGTCCGCCCACCGTGCACTGGCACCAGGCCCGCGATGGCCTTGACCAGCGTGGACTTGCCGGCGCCGTTGGGGCCGAGTATCGCCAGCACCTCCCCGGGGCTGACCGACACGCTGGCGCCGCGGACGATGGGCAGCCCGGGCTCGTAACCGGCTTCCAGTTCCTCGACGCGAAGGATGGGGACGGCCTGGCTCATGCCGGTTCCCCCAGGTAGGCTTCGACCACCTGCGGGTCGCGCAGCACGTCGGCGGCACGGCCCTGGGCGAGCAGCCTGCCCTGCGCCATCACCAGCACCGGATCGCACAGCGAGGCGACCAGGTCCATGTTGTGCTCGATGATCAGGAAGCTCGTGCCCTGGCGATGCAGTGCGGCGATCCGGTCGACGATGGTGTCGAGCAGTGCCGGGTTCACGCCGGCGCCGGGCTCGTCCAGCAGCACGAGTCGCGGCTCGGCCACCATGACACGCGCCAGCTCGAGCAGCTTGCGCTGCCCGCCCGACAGCACCCGCGCCGGCTGGTGGGCCAGCGGCGCCAGCCCCACGAAGTCCAGCCAGTGCATTGCGCGGTCGTGCACCTGCCGCTCCTGGGCCTGCACCTGGCCCGGCCGCAGCCAGTTGCGCCAGAACGACTCACCGGCCTGCCCCGGGGGCGAGAGCATCACGTTCTCCAGCACCGTCATTGCGGGAAAGGGGCGGGGGATCTGGAAGGTGCGGCCGATGCCCGCGCGGAACACCTGGTCGGCCCGTCGCCCCCCGATGGGGTGGCCTTCGAACACAATGTCACCGGAGGTGGGCTTGTACGCGCCCGCGACGAGGTTGAACATCGTGGTCTTGCCGGCGCCGTTGGGACCGATCACCCCGGTGATGCGGCCGGGCTCGATGGTGCAGGTCAGGCCGTCGACGGCGCGGTGGCCTCCAAAATCCTTGACCAACGCGTTCAATGTCAGCATCGTGCGCATTCTGACTCATCAACAAGGGCATCCGCTTTCATGGACGAAGGATTCGAACTCCACGACCTGCGCGTCGAGGTCGTGGCACCGCCGGGCGCCAGGCTCTGGTGCAACGCCCGCCCCGGGGACTGGTTCGAGGTGCGCGGCGAGATGATCCACCTGCCACCTGGCCAGGGCTTCTCGATGTATTCGCTGGCAGCGCTGCTGCCGCTGCTGCCCGCCAAGCAGCGGCCGACGCACCCGAACGACTGGATGACCACCGACACCGAGGTCGCCTGCCCCGACCCGAACTGCCCCTCGCGCTTTCGCATCACGCGCCTGGGTCTGCGGCATTTCCGCCACAGCGACACCACGGCCGTGCCCGTCGGGGGAAACCCTGAATGACGGTCGAACGCTATACCCTCGCACCCGGTTATGAGATCCCCCGCCTGATCCGCGGCGGCTGGCAACTGGCCGGCGACCACGGCGACGTGGACCGCGCCCGCGCCATCACCGACATGGCCGACTTCGTGGCGGCCGGAATCGACGTGTTCGACTGCGCCGACATCTACACCGGCGTAGAGGAGATGATCGGCTCCTTCATCGAGGATGTGCGCAAGCGCCGGGGCGCAGAGGTGGCCGAGCGCGCGGTGGTGCACACCAAGCTGGTGCCGGACCTGTCGCGGCTGGCCGACATCCGTCCCAATGAGGTGGAGGCCATCGTGGACCGGTCCTTGATGCGGCTGAAGATCGACCGGCTGCATCTGGTGCAGTTCTTCTGGTGGGATCTCAGCATCGGCGATGCGGTCTCTGCCTTCGAGGTGCTGAAGCGCTGTCAGGAGAAGGGCAAGATCGGCAGTCTCGGCACGACCAACTGGAACGAGATGCAGATGGCCCGCTTCACGGATGCGGGCTTCGACGTGGTCTCGGCGCAGGTGCAGTATTCGATCCTTGACCGGCGTCCGGCCACGGGCCTCGCTCCCTGGGCGAGGGCGCAGGACATGCAGCTGCTGTGCTACGGCACCCTGGCCGGCGGTTTCCTGACGGAGGCCTGGCTGGGCCAGCCCGATCCGGGCTTTGCCTTCGACAACCGGTCGCTGGTGAAGTACCGGCTGATCATCGACGAGTTCGGCTCCTGGGACCTGTTCCAGACGCTGCTGGAGACGCTGAAGGCCGTCGGCGACCGGCACGGCGTGTCGTTGTCGAGCGTGGCAACGCGCTGGGTGCTGGACCAGCCGCAGGTCGCGGCCGCCATCGTCGGCGCACGCTACGCCCGGCATCTGCCGAAGAC
>DAIMZU010000436.1:0-3547 GCA_036733845.1 Ramlibacter sp. | reverse complement strand
GTCAGAGTTCGATCCAGCTGGCGGAATGATCCAATTGTTAATGCAATCCGTAAATGTTTTCGTTGCGGATGCAACGGTGAACGTGCCACCCTGGTCTTCACCTTTGGATTTGGGGAAATCTTGGGGAAGCGGCACTTGCATGGGCCGCGCCATGTGCTCGGCCACCTGAGCAATGCGTTCATAGACGTTTTTCTTGCACGGGTCTGCTTCGATATCGGCAAGCTGCCGGGCCGCCTCAGCGACTCCGCGCTCGAGGACGAGGTTGCGCAACACCGTGGTGGTCGCTCCCATCGTGCTCTTTTCACTCTGCCATTGCTGCACAAATCCGTAAGTTTCGCCCAAAAAGTCCTTGAGTTGACTCAGAGCGCGAGTGATGTCGGCGTGCCGCTGACTGATCTCCCCGGCCAGGTATTCAGCGGATAGCTCTGCCGCATCCGCTCGATCCGCCATGCTGCGGATAACGTTCTTCATTTTTGCCCCCGCGGCCTGTTCAAACACCGCGTTCAGATCAGCTTTCAATGGCTCCCATCCTTTGCCGACGAAGACTGCGGACTTATCCGTTTTTCCGTCGTTTGTGCACCAAAGCTTCATGCCTTCTTTTGAAAGCTCAATCAATTCCGGAAGCGGCTTTTGCGCTCGTTGCGTTGGCTCCGAAAGAACTGGTGTATGCCGCGAGATACCCAGCTCAGCTGAAGCTCGCAGCCCGCCAATGCGCTCGTCCGCGATGCCGCGGGCAGCAGGATCCACCGGCACGGCCGCCGTCCGCCCACAACTCGTCAAGCTTTTCCAACCCGCCGTAATGCCATTGCAAATCCAGCTTCCTACTGTTGCAAAGGCGGTGGACACCGATTTCCAAGCCCCTCCTAAAAAGGACTGCGAGCCGGTTGATTGGCTCGTATACGCACGTGGACTTGCATCGATACCGGACATCATCCCACTCCTCTAGAAATTTCAACAAACGCGCTCACGCAGGCTGCAGGCGCAATTGCCACTGCCGGCAAGCCGCAACCAGCCGCCCAATCGCCTCCTGCACCCGCAACGAAGCCGCGTCGGAAGTCCCCACAGAAACACACAACAGCAATTCCGGCCGATCCGGATGCAGCGCGAAATGCATCCCCTGCATCTCCCGCGGCCGCAAGTTCGCGGCCAGGGCTTGCCGCTGGACGGCCGGGCGGTCGTGGTCGCTCAGGGACATCACCGTCGCGCAGAGCGCCACGCGCTCGGCGCCGGCGTCGTGCTGGATCTCCACCTGGATCTCGCCTTCCATCCGAACGGCGCAAGCATTCGCCTCGTTGGGCACAAGGCCAGACACGCCGAGACGGGCGCCGAGGTCATGGAACAGTTCGGTCGTACGCATGGATCGGCTCCTCAGTGGACGGCGGCGGCCGGGAACCCGAGCTCACCTCGCCAGTAGTTGGCGGCGCTGATGAACAGCTCCAAAGCCTGCTGGAAAGCCGGGAACGACAGCTCCTGCAGTCCGAAGTGCTGCACCAGCGCGACATGCCCGACGTCGGTCATGCCCAGCGCACTCGCGCCGACGCCGTCCGAAAAGAAATTGCCCTTGAGCAACGTTTCCTGCAAGGCGGGATCATCGGCGTCACCTTGCCCCAGCATGCTGATCGACATGAAGCCGCCGGTGTCGTCAGGATGGAAGGAAACGCTCAGGTCCTCGAACATCACCGCGCAGGCGCCGGTGTCGTCAGGAACCAGGTTCGGCAGCCGCAGGACGGCGCCGAGTTGCCGCACGAGATCGTCGAATTGCATGCGCACACGCTCCCACAGTGGGGCTGCGCCCGCATGGCGCGGGCGAAGCGTTGGCTCCCTGTCAGGCCGGTTCTGGCCGGCGTCTTGGCTGTGAGTAACGCGAGGGGCGTGGGAGTTCATCGCGAATACTTCGTGAGGCAGTTGCTCGGTTCAACAGCAGATCCACCACGCTTTTGCGGCCGTGGAATCCGGCTCTTGCCGGTTGGAGGGAGGTTGCGCTATCAAGGAGTGAAAGATGGGTGCGGGGCGGTCGTCTGCGTCGCTGTCCTCGACCTCACTGGCCAAAGCACTCGCGCGGGTGTTCCGGAAGTCACCGGCCACCAGCGGCTGCATCGCGACCAGGGTGGGCAGGGATCCGGCCTCGTCTTCGGAGCTGGATGGCCGTGCAGGCTCCGGGGACGAGTCCCTGATGAGGGCCGGCATGTCGCCGGTGTCGGACCGCCGGCGGTGACCAGAAACAGGCGCGTACTCGGCGGGTCCCCCGACGGAAGGCACCGGACTGGGAGTGCGCGAGCTCGACTCGGCGATCCCCGGAAGAGTGGGGCTGGGTGAACTGGGAACGATGCCCGGTCGATGAATGGTGAACATACCGTAATTGACTCTCAATAGAGCGAGGCGTCGTGCCGGGGTGGCCGCACCCGCCGAGGCTGAGTCGCCGAGCGGGCGATCCGGTTCAGCCGAAACCCTGACAGCACACGCGGTGCGGTCTCCAACCAGATCGCCTCCGACCAGGAACCGCGACAATCCACATTTGGTCCCGCCCGGCGGAACTTGCCCGCCCGGCCGAGCTCCGAACCTGACACCCATGCCCCTGTACCGCCTCGCCCTCTTCCTACTGCTCGCTTGGGCCGTGCTGCCGCTCGCCGCCTCGGCGCAGCTGCTGCCCGGCCGCGCCGGCTCGGCGGTGGTCGTCACCGAGCGGGTGCGCGCCGAACTGCTGGCGCACGCGCCGGAGGGCCTGGCGCCGGGCAAGCCCGTGTGGCTGGGGCTGCAGATTGCGCACCAGCCCGAGTGGCACACCTACTGGAAGAACCCGGGGGACTCCGGGTTGCCAACGGTGCTCGACTGGCAGCTTCCCGCCGGCCTGAAGGCGGGCGAGATCCGCTGGCCGGTGCCGCGCAAGATCCCCATAGGGCACCTGGCCAACTACGGCTACGAAGGCACCGTGCTGCTGCCGGTGCCGGTGGAGGTGGGCGCAGGCTTGCCGCCCGACGGCGACGCGACGGTCCGCCTGAAGGCCACCTGGCTGGTCTGCAAGCAGGAGTGCATCCCCGAAAGCGGCGAGTTCACGCTGCGCCTGCCGGCCAGCGGGTCCTTGGCCCTGCACGGCGCGGCCTTCGATGCCGCGCTGGCCGCCGTGCCCCAGGCTCTGCCGTCGAGTTCCGCGACTTCCGGCCGCATCGAGGACGGCGCGCTCGCGCTGCGGGTGGCTGGCCTGCCGGCCGCCCTGCGGGGCCAGCGCCTGGAGCTGTTTCCCGAGTTGCCCGGCATCACCGAGCCCGCGGCCGCCTGGACCCAGGCCTGGGACGGTGAGGCCTGGACCGCCCGCATCCCGCTGTCGCCGCACCGCAGCGCCAGCCCGCAGCTGCTGCCCGTGGTACTGGCCGCCGCCGGGGCGGGGGGCGGCTGGCGCGCGGAGGTCGCGGTCGCCGGCCCCTGGCCGCCGACCACCGCACCTGCCCAGGTGCCTGCCGCGCTGGAAGACGCCTTGCGCCAGAACGCCGCCCAGGCCGGCGCCCCGCGCCCGGCCGGGCCGGGGATCGGGCTGTGGGCGGCGCTGGCG
>DAIMZU010000435.1:0-3554 GCA_036733845.1 Ramlibacter sp. | reverse complement strand
TCGACGTCATGGGCAAAGCGTTCGATGAACATCAGCGCCCTCACCTGCGCGGCCGCGGCGCGGGCGTCGGCCTGCTCGTCCAGGGCGCGCTCGATGGCCTGCAGGGCCTGGCGGCGGGCGTCCTGGAGTTCGACGGACAGGGCATCCAGGGCGGACTCGCCCTCGGCTTCGTCGAGGGCCTCGCGCCAGGCCATCTGCTGCACCAGGAAGTCGTGCGGCATGGCCGTGTTGCTCTCGGCCTGGATGGGCGCGCCGCGCAGCTCGCACAGGTAGGCGGCACGGGGCAGCGGATCTTTCAGGCGCTGGTAGGCCTCGTTCACGCGGACCGACCACTGCATGGCCACGCGCTGAGCGGCCGCGCCCTGGGCAGCGAACCGGTCGGGGTGGATCTCGCGCTGCAGTTGCTTCCAGCGGGCGTCGATCGCCGCGCGGTCCTGGCCGAATCGCTCGGGCAGTCCGAACAGGTCGAAGTCGCTGTCAGTGAGGTTCACGCGTGGGGGGGCGGGCCTTCAAGGAGCCTGTCAGATCCGGAACGACTCGCCGCAGCCGCAGCGGTCGCGCTCGTTGGGGTTGTTGAACTTGAAGCCTTCGTTCAGGCCCTCGCGCACGAAGTCGAGTTGCGTGCCGTCGATGTAGGCCAGGCTCTTGGGGTCCACCAGCACCTTGACACCCTGGTCCTCGAACACGACGTCCTCGGCGGAGATCTCGTCCACGTACTCGAGCTTGTACGCCAAGCCCGAGCACCCGGTGGTCTTGACGCCCAGGCGCACGCCCACGCCCTTGCCTCTCTTGGTGAGATAGCGGTTGACGTGGCGGGCGGCGGCTTCGGTCAGCGTGACGGGCATGGTCAATTGGAGTGCTTCTTCTTGTAGTCGTCGACGGCGGCCTTGATCGCGTCTTCGGCGAGGATGGAGCAGTGGATCTTGACCGGCGGCAGGGCCAGCTCTTCGGCGATCTGGCTGTTCTTGAGCGACGCTGCCTGGTCGAGGGTCTTGCCCTTGACCCACTCGGTCACGAGCGAGCTCGACGCGATGGCCGAGCCGCAGCCGTAGGTCTTGAAGCGGGCGTCCTCGATGACGCCGGTGCTGGGGTTGACCTTGATCTGCAGCTTCATGACGTCGCCGCAGGCGGGCGCGCCCACCATGCCGGTGCCGACGCTCTCGTCGCCCTTGTCGAAGGAGCCGACGTTGCGGGGGTTCTCGTAGTGGTCGACGACTTTTTCAGAATAAGCCATGGTGGTACCTCTTCAGTCTTTCAGGTGCGGGCCCGGCGCTCAGTGCGCTGCCCACTGGATGGTGCTGAGGTCGACGCCGTCCTGGTACATCTCCCACAGGGGGCTGAGCTCGCGCAGCTTGTGGACGTTCTTGCGGATGGTCTCGATGGCGTAGTCGATCTCTTCTTCGGTGGTGAAGCGGCCGATGGTCATGCGCAGGCTGCTGTGCGCCAGTTCGTCGCTGCGGCCGAGCGCTCGCAGCACGTAGCTGGGCTCGAGGCTGGCCGAGGTGCAGGCGGAACCGGACGACACCGCCAGGCCCTTGATGCCCATGATCAGCGACTCGCCCTCGACGAAGTTGAAGCTCATGTTCAGGTTGTGCGGCACCCGATGCTCGAGGTGGCCGTTGACGAAGACCTGCTCGATGTCCTTGAGCCCGGACAGCAGCCGCTGCTGCAGCGCGCGCGCCTTGGCGTTGTCCTGGGCCATCTCCGCGCGGGCGATGCGGAAGGCTTCGCCCATGCCGACGATCTGGTGCGTGGGCAGCGTGCCCGAGCGCATGCCGCGCTCGTGGCCACCGCCGTGCATCTGCGCCTCCAGGCGCACGCGGGGCTTGCGGCGCACGTACAGCGCGCCGATCCCCTTGGGGCCGTAGGTCTTGTGCGATGCGAGGCTCATGAGGTCGATGGGCAGGCTCTTGAGGTCGATCTCGACCTTGCCCGTGGCCTGCGCAGCGTCCACGTGGAAGATGATGCCGCGCTCGCGGCAGATCGTGCCCAGGGCCTGCATGTCCTGGATGACGCCGATCTCGTTGTTGACGAACATGACGCTCGCCAGGATGGTGTCCGGGCGAAGGGCGGCCTTGAACGCATCGAGGTCGAGCATGCCGTCTTCCTGGACGTCGAGGTAGCTCACCTCGAAGCCCTGGCGCTCGAGTTCGCGCATGGTGTCGAGCACGGCCTTGTGCTCGGTCTTGACCGTGACCAGGTGCTTGCCCTTGCCCTGGTAGAAGTGGGCCGCACCCTTGATGGCGAGGTTGTTGGACTCGGTGGCGCCGGACGTCCAGACGATCTCGCGCGGGTCGGCGCCGATCAGGTCGGCGACGTCCTGCCGGGCCTTTTCGACGGCGGCCTCGGCCTCCCAGCCCCAGGCGTGGCTGCGCGAGGCCGGGTTGCCGAAGTGCTCACGCAGCCAGGGGATCATGGCGTCCACCACGCGGGGGTCGACCGGCGTGGTGGCGCCGTAGTCCATGTAGATCGGGAAGTGCGGTGTCGTATCCATGGCGGGGGCTTGGCTGCCTTGACGGTGGTTCTTGGAAGTGTTGGCGGAAAACGCGCGTTAGCCCTTCGCGAGGGCGTTGCCCAGGGCGAAGACGGAGTTGGGCGCGTTGACCCGGATGGGCTTCACCACCGGGGCGCTGGAGATGGCGCGCTTGGGCGCGGGCTTGTCCTCGATCTGGATGCCCTTGGCGAGCTGGTCGTCGACCAGCTTCTGCAGGCTGACCGAATCGAGGAACTCGACCATGCGCTGGTTCAGCTGCGACCACAGCTCGTGCGTCATGCAGCGGCCGCCCTCGCCCGTGCAGTTTTCCTTGCCGCCGCACTGGGTGGCGTCAAGCGGCTCGTCCACCGACACGATGATGTCGGCCACGGTGATCTCGGACGCCTTGCGCCCCAGCGTGTAGCCGCCACCCGGGCCACGGGTGGATTCGACCAGTTCGTGGCGGCGAAGCTTGCCGAACAGCTGCTCCAGGTAGGACAGCGAGATATGCTGGCGCTGGCTGATGGCAGCCAGCGTGACGGGGCCGTTGTTCTGGCGCAGGGCCAGGTCGATCATCGCGGTGACCGCGAAGCGGCCTTTGGTCGTGAGACGCATTGAATGGCTCCTTTCGAGCAAACTTCCTTACACCCCCGGGGCAGGATCGCCGCCCGCGGATCGTCTCCACCCATCGGCTACGGCCTTGTTCAGCCGCCCGTCCCGCAACGCCGGCAAGGGTGGGCCAGCGCAACGCCTGTCTCTGCTTAGTCTTAGTTGACCATTTCCGTCAACTATAACAGAAACCAGCGGCGCTGGTCGGGAATAGACCGGTTTGGAGGCGGTTGGTTCCCTGATTTGTCCATGACAAACTATGGACAGTTTAAGGGGAAGAAGCGGGGTGCGGCGGCTTCAAGCATGAACCAAAGGGCCCTTTGCGTTCGTCTGTAACAGCCCCCCGCCAAGCACACCCATTCAGCGCAAGGAAGCATTCACCCGATCCAGCACCGCCGCCCCCGGACACAGGTCAGCCTCCGAGAGGCGGTTCAGGGGTCGGGTGGCGGTGCCCAGCGCGGTGTGCAGATCG
>DAIMZU010000434.1:0-3565 GCA_036733845.1 Ramlibacter sp. | reverse complement strand
ATGTTGCACATTCAAGCGATTCTATTGGCTGATCTGCTGCGGGAGTCAATCATGGCGTTTGTTCGGTGCATAACAAAAAGCCAGCCCCACGCAGCATGGAAGTCCTCGTTCAGCCCCTCAATCGTGTCGTCCAGGTCGAGCCTGGGGCGAACCTCCTCGACGCCTTGCGCGCCGCGCAGGTGCCGATGTCGTACTCCTGCCTGGCGGGGCGGTGCGGCACGTGCCGCTGCCGCGTGATCGACGGCGAGGTAATGGACAACGGGCGGGAGCAGCAGTTCCCGCTGGACGCGGGCGAGACCTACGTGCTCGCATGCCAGACCCACATCACCGGATCCTGCACGATCGAGATTCCCGAGCCCGACGAGATCGTGGTCCATCCGGCGCGCATCGTCAAGGCGACGGTGAGCGCGGTGGAGGACCTGACGCACGACATCAAGCGTCTCGTGCTCAAGCCGGCCAAGCCGATCGAGTTCTCGGCGGGCCAGTACGTCCAGCTGCAGTTCACCCCGGAGCACGCCCGTCCATACTCGATGGCGGGCACCGCCGGCGACGAGATGTTCGAGTTCCACGTGCGGCTCGTGCCCGACGGGCGCGTCACGGGCTACATCGCCGGCGACCTCAAGGTGGGCGACGCGGTGAAGGTCAGCGGCCCGCTGGGGTCTGCCTACCTGCGCCGCAAGCACGATGGCCCCATGCTCTGCGTCGCCGGAGGGACGGGGCTCGCGCCGATCCTGTCCATCGTCCGCAGCGCCGTCGCCGCCGGCATGGCCAACCCGATCCATCTGTATTTCGGGGCGCGCTCGCCGCGCGACGTCTATGGCCGCGAATGGCTCGAGCAGCTGCGCCGCGAGCATCCGGCGCTGCACGTCCACGTCGTCGTCGCCTCCGGCCATGGCGGCGGGCCCCTGCGCACCGGCCTGGTCACGGAGGCGATCGAGCAGGACCTCGGCGACCTGTCCGGCTGGCGTGCCTACCTGTGCGGGTCGCCGCCGATGGTCGAGGCCGCATCGCTGGTCGTGCGCCGCAAGGGAATCGCACCGGGGCACGTCTACGCCGACGCGTTCTACAACCAAGGTACCTGACAAGGAGAAGACCCCCCATGGATGCTGCCGTCCGTCCTTCCTCGACGCTGAGCGAACGCTCGGCCTTCTACGAGCGCATCGGCGCCCATGGCCTGACGCCGCTGTGGGAGGTGCTGGGCGCGCTGGTCCCGCCGCAGCCGCGCTCGCCGGTCCAGGCCGCCCATTGGCGCTATTCGGCGCTGCGCGAGCATGTGATGGAGTCGGGCCGGTTGATCACCGCGGAGGAAGCCGAGCGCCGGGTGCTGATCCTGGAGAACCCCGCGCTGCGCGGCCAGTCCTGCATCACGCAGTCGCTCTATGCGGGACTGCAGCTCATCATGCCGGGCGAAGTGGCCCCCGCGCACCGCCACACCCAGTCGGCGCTGCGGCTCGTGCTCGACGGCGAGGGCGCCTACACGGCCGTGGACGGCGAGCGGACCACGATGCGCCGGGGCGACTTCATCATCACGCCGGCATGGACCTGGCACGACCATGGCAACCTGGGCAACGAGCCCGTCGTGTGGCTGGACGGGCTGGACATTCCCATCGTGCGCTTCCTGGACGCAGGTTTCGCCGAGAAGAGCCCCGAGCAGTACCAGCAGCCCCTGCGGCCGGAGGGCGATGCGCTCGCGCGCTACGGGGCCAACATGGCTCCGATGGACTACCAGCCGAGGACCTGGGAGCCGACGCGCGTCTTCGTCTACCCGTTCGAGCGCACGAAGCAGGCGCTGCTGGGCATCTCCCACGGCGCGCCGAATGCGCACGAAGGCTTCAAGCTGCGCTACCTGAACCCGGCGACCGGCGCGTCGCCGATGCCCACGATCGGCGCGTACGCGCAGCGCCTGCCCGCCGGCTTCGAGACCCGGCCCTACCAGAGCACCGACGGCACGGTGTACGTGTGCCTCGAGGGCAGCGGCGAGGCCGCGGTGGGTGAGCAGACATGGCGTTTCGAGGAGAACGACGTCTTCGTCGTGCCGTCCTGGCAGCCGCTGCGGCTGCGCGCCGGCACCGACGCCGTGCTCTTCAGCTTCTCCGATAGGCCGGTGCAGCAGGCGCTCGGCCTGTGGCGCGAAGCGCGCCTCTGAGGAAAGACGCCACGGTGCAGCCCCCATTTTTGAAGGACCTTCTGATGAAACTCGCCATCGACCCGCCCCACCTGCACACGCTGTCCATCGCCGGTGGCACCGAGCGTTTCCCGGTCAACCGCATCTACTGCGTGGGCCGCAACTACGCCGCGCATGCCCGCGAGATGGGCAAGGATCCGGACCGCGATCCGCCGTTCTTCTTCATGAAGCCGGCTTCCGCCGCGGTCGACGCGGCGCAGCCCGCGACCGTGCCGTATCCGCCCAAGACCAAGAACTACCACCACGAGATCGAGCTCGTCCTGGCCATCGGGCGGGGCGGCAGCGACATCCCCGTCGACCGCGCGCTGGAGCACGTCTTCGGCTACGCCGTCGGGCTGGACATGACGCGGCGCGACCTGCAGCTCGACGCGCGCGACAAGGGCCGCCCCTGGGAGTTCGGCAAGTCGTTCGCCTTCTCGGCCCCGATCGGGCCGCTGCACCGTGTCCAGGACGTCGGCCATCCCGCGCAAGGCGCGATCAGCCTGACCGTGAACGGGCAGCCGCGCCAGGCCTCGGACATCTCGAAGCTCATCTGGTCCGTCGCGGAGTGCATCGCCTACCTGTCGGAGTACGAGGCGCTGGAGCCCGGCGACGTGATCATGACCGGCACGCCGGAGGGCGTGAACGCCGTGCTGCCGGGCGACGCGATGCGCGGCGAGATCCAGGGGCTGGGGGCCATCGAGGTCCGGGTCGCCTCCTGACGACGCCGGCCCCAAAAGACAAGGAGACCACGATGAACCAGACGACGAACATCTTTCCGGACCAGCCGCGGTGGGAGACCGAAGGCACCCACCGCATCCCGTTCCTCACCTATACGAGCGACGAGATCTACCGCCGCGAACTGGAGCGCTTCTTCTACAAGGGCCACTGGTGCTATGTCGGGCTGGAAGCCGAGATCCCGAACCCGGGGGACTTCAAGCGCACCGTCGTCGGAGAACGCTCGGTGATCCTCGTGCGTGACGCCGACGGCGGGATCAATGTCGTCGAGAACGTCTGCGCCCACCGGGGCATGCGCTTCTGCCGGGAGCGCCACGGCAACCGCAAGGAACTGGTCTGCCCCTACCACCAGTGGAGCTACACGCTCAAGGGCGACCTGCAGGGCGTGCCATTCCGGCGGGGCGTGAAGCAGGACGGCCAGGTGCACGGCGGCATGCCGGCGGACTTCAAGACCACGGACCATGGGCTCACCAAGCTGAAGGTCGCGGTGCGCGGCGGCGTGGTGTTCGCTTCGTTCGACCACGAGGTCGAGCCGCTCGAGGACTTCCTTGGCCCGACCATCCTGGGCTACTTCGACCGGCTCTTCAACGGGCGCAAGCTCAAGATCCTCGGCTACAACCGCCAGCGCATTCCGGGCAACTGGAAGCTGATGCAGGAGAACAT
>DAIMZU010000433.1:0-3566 GCA_036733845.1 Ramlibacter sp. | reverse complement strand
GCGATGTACTGCCCGTGCGGGACGTTGAGCAGACCCGAGATCCGGCTCATCAGGTGGTTCTCGTGGGAATCCAGGTGGCCGTCGGCCAGCGCGACGCGCCACATGGTCTCGACGATGCTGTACTTCGCGTCGTTGTCCAGGCGGTCGTTCAGCACCGAGGTGAACTGGTGGAAGTCGGACGCCGAGCGCGCGGTTTCATGGGCGAGCTCGATCAGGCGGTCCACCTCGTCGCGGGCCAGCGGAAAGGTGCGCTGCATCGCGGCCACGACCTCGTCGCGCTCGGCTTCCGAAAAGCGTGGGTCCGCGCGCATCACCTCCACCAGGAGGACGGCGGTGGCCAGGTGCAGGCAGTGCTCGCGTTCGGGGGCGCTGCCGGTCGGGGGCGCGACGATCGCGTCGAACAGGTCTTTCAGTGTGCGCAGCATGCGAAGACTCTAACGCGAACGCCAGCACGGCGGGGCCGCCGCCGGCGTGCCCCTGCGCCGCGCTCAGGTGGCGCCGACCGAACCGGTCACCGGCAGCACGATGCCCGTGATGTAGCTTGAGCAGGCGGGTGCCGCGAGGAACACATAGGCCGGCGACAGCTCTTCCGGCTGGGCGGGCCGCTTCATGTCGCTGTCCTTGCCGAACTCGGGGAGCTTGTCGGCCGGCCTGTCGGCAGGATTTAGTGGCGTCCAGACCGGGCCCGGGGCCACGCAGTTCACCCGGATGCCCTTGTCGATCAGGTTGCTGGCCAGGGACATGGTGAAGGCATGGATCGCACCCTTGGTGGCCGAATAGTCCAGCAGCTGGCCGCTGCCGCGCAGCCCGACCACCGAGCCGCTGTTGACGATGCTCGAGCCCGGCTTCATGTGCGGCACGGCCGCCCGCGCCATGTAGAAGTAGCCGAAGATGTTGGTCTTCATCGTCTCTTCAAGCCGCTCATCGGTGATGTCCGCCAGCGAGTCGGCGTGCTCCTGGAAGGCGGCGTTGTTGACCAGGACGTCCAGGCGGCCGAATTCCTTGACTGTGCGCTCGACCGCTTCCTGGCAGAACCGCGAGTCCTTCACGTCGCCCGGAATGAGCACGCAGCGGCGGCCTTCCTTCTCGATGCAGCGCCGGGTCTCTTCGGCGTCCTCGTGCGAGCTGAGGTAGACGATGGCGACATCGGCCCCTTCGCGCGCATACAGCACGGCCACCGCCCGGCCGATGCCCGAGTCGCCGCCCGTGACCAGCGCGGCCATGTCCTGGAGCTTGCCGCTGCCCTTGTAGTCGGGCGCCATGAAGCGCGGCTTGAGTTTCATGTCGGCTTCGAGGCCGGGCTTGGGCAGGTGCTGCGCCGGCAGTTCATGCGGCTGGGCGCGCGGGCCGGCCTGCACCGCCTGGGGCTCCTTCGACTGTCCGGAAGACGGGGCCTGCGCCTTTGCGTCGTCCTTGCGGTCCTGTTCGCGCTGGATGTCGCGCTGGTGCTCGGCCGCCTCGTGGCTGCCGCGCGCTCGGGGTTTGTCTTTCATGGCGGTCTCGTTTCGTGGGGTGTCGGACCGGCCATGATGGCCGCGCAGGGTTGCCGCCTGTGTAGAGCAGGCTTGCGGCGGCGCGTGGGAGCGGGCCGACAGCCAGTGGCCTCACCGGCCGGTCAGCGACAGCAGCCGCGCCGGATCGACCGGCTTGGTCCAGTGCTGGTCGAAGCCGGCGGCCGCCGCGAGGTCCTTGTCCTGCTGCTGGCCCCATCCCGTCAATGCGATCAGCGTCGGCTGCCGGACACCCTCGAGCTTGCGGATGCGCCGCGCCACCTCGTAGCCGCTGATGTCCGGCAGCCCGATGTCCAGCAGCACGACGTCGGGCCGGAAGCTGGCCGTGTGCTCCACCGCCGCCACACCATCGTGGACGACGTCCACTTCGTTGCCGGACATTGCGAGCAGGTCGGCCACCGTGCTGGCCGCATCGAGGTTGTCGTCCACCACCAGGATGCGGCGCGCGGGGCCGGCCGGAAGCGTTGCCGTCGCCGGAGCGGCCGGCGTGGCATCCTGGCCAGGCGCCGCGCGAGGCAAGGTGACGACGAATTCGCTGCCGCGCTCGAGGCCTTCGCTGCGGGCCTCGACCCGGCCGCCGTGCAGCCGCACCAGGCCCTCGACGAGCGACAGGCCGATGCCCAGTCCTCCCTGGCGCCGCTCGTCGGGTTGCTGCACCTGGGTGAACAGGTTGAACACACGCTGCAGCATGTCGGGCGCGATGCCTGTGCCGTTGTCCTTGACGCGCACGATGACATGGCCCGGCTGGGCTTCGGCGCTCAGGTCGATGCGGCCACCACGCCGGGTGTACTTGGCCGCGTTGATCAGCAGATTGGAGAACACCTGCGCGAGCCGCGCCGGGTCGGCCATGACCTGCACCGGCTCATCGGGAAAGGAGACCGACAGCTTGTGGTGCGCCGCCTCGATCTGGGGACGGCTCATCTCGACGGCGGCGCTGATCACGCGCACCAGGCTGGTGGGCGCCTTCTTGAGCTCGATCTTGCCGGTGCCGATGCGGGAGATGTCCAGCAGGTCGTCCACCAGCCGCGACAACTGCCCGACCTGGCGCTCGATCATTCCCGCCACCTGCTCGATCCGGCGGGCGTCGCCGGGAACCCGCTTCATGATCGAGAGCCCGTTCCAGATCGGCGCGAGCGGATTGCGCAACTCGTGCGCGAGCGTGGCCATGAAGATGTCCTTGGCCCGGTCTGACTCGCGAAGCTGTCGCAGCAGCTTGGCGTTCTCGATGGCGACCGCGGCCCTCCGTGCAAGCTCCATCGCCAGCGTGAGGTCGTCGCGGTTGTAGTGCCGCCCGGAGTCCGCCGTCGCGAAGATCAGCGTGCCGAAGCCCTCACCCTGCGCAACCAGCGGCGCGATGATCCAGGAACGCAGGCCGAGGGCTTCGATCACGGCCCGCTGCTGCGCATCGGGCGCCGTCCGCGCAAGCATCTCCGGCGTGACGGACTCCACGAGGACGGGACGGCAGGTCCGCACGACTTCCCAGATGCCGTGTCGGGAGTTCGGATCGAGGGGCAACACCTGGTTGAGCGCACGCGCATGCGCCAGTCTCTGCGCGTCGGCGTGGGCCTCGGCCAGGCGGGTGAACGCTCCGCCGGGCTCGAGGAGGTCGACCGCCGCCCAGTCCGCGAAGTCGGGCACCGCCAGGCGCGCAATCCTGTCCAGCGTGGCCTCGTAGTCGGACAGCTGCGAAAGCTCTTCGCTCGCGCGGGCCAGGAACTGCATGTCCAGCAACAGCTGGCGCCGTCCGGCCGCGTCGCGGCGCTGCTCAGTGCGGTCCCGTACGATCTTGACGAAGCCCGCCGTTGCGCCATCCGAGGACAGCGGCATCATCTCGCCGGACGCCCAGAAGCGCGAACCGTCGCTGCGCACGTGCCAGCGGTCGTCCATCGCACGTCCTTCCGCGAGCGCCGTGCGGCGCTCCCAGTCGGGCACGCCGGCCTCGACGTCTTCCGGCGTGAACAGGCGATCCAGCGGCTGGCCCAGCATGTTCTCGCGCGGCCATCCGAACACCTGGACGGCGCCCTGGTTCCAACTCGTGACGCGGCCCTCCAGGTC
>DAIMZU010000432.1:0-3567 GCA_036733845.1 Ramlibacter sp. | reverse complement strand
CCCATGCGCGTAGCGGGTCTGGCCTATGGCGACGTCGCGCCGTTGCAATGGAGCAGCGAAGCCGCGCGCAAGGTGGACTTCTTCGATGTGAAGGCGGATGTACAAGCCTTGCTGGCACCGCGCCGTGCCACGTTCGAGCCGGCCACCCACCCAGCCATGCACCCCGGCCGTTGCGCCCGTGTGTTGGTTGATGGCCAACCCATTGGCTTCGTGGGCGAGCTGCATCCCAAATGGCGCCAGGCTTATGAGCTGCCCCAGGCCCCGGTGCTGTTCGAACTCGCACTCGACGCCGTGTTGGCCCGCGACGTGCCGGTGGCCCAGCCGGTGGCGCGCCACCAGGCGGTGGAACGCGACATTGCGCTGGTGGTTGCGGAAAGCGTGACCCACGCCGCGCTGATGCAGGCCATCGGGTCTGCCGCCACGGCCGGTGTGTTGCGCCAGGCCACCCTGTTCGACGTCTACCGCCCCAAAGCCGGCCAGGACAATGCGGCGGTGGCCGCTGGCGAGAAGAGCCTGGCCGTGCGCCTGGTCTTCAACAAGCTTGATGCCACGCTGACCGAAGAGGAAATCGACGCCGCTGTGTCGGCCGTGCTGGCCGCCACACACGAGCGCCTGGGCGCTCGTCTGCGCGCCTGAGACACACCGGGAGGAGACACCATGAGCGAGCCCGTTGACAACCTCGAAACGCCGGCGCTGACCAAAGCGCAGCTGGCCGACATGCTGTTCGACCAGATCGGCCTGAACAAGCGCGAGTCCAAAGACATGGTCGATGCGTTTTTTGACCTCATCGCCGACGGGCTGGTGGAGGGCAAGGATGTGAAGATTTCCGGTTTCGGCAACTTTCACATCCGCACCAAGGCCGCCCGCCCAGGTCGCAACCCGCGCACCGGTGAGCCCGTGGCCATCGAGGCGCGGCGTGTGGTCACCTTCCACGCCAGCCCCAAGCTCAAGGAGCAGGTGCAGGCCACGGTGGGTGTATCGCCCAAGGCGCCCCCCGAGGCGTGATGAGGTGAGGGTGGCGGTGCAGCCACACTGTGTGCAACGCTTTTGCGTCCACGCACCAGTTGGAGTAGATTCCAAGGTTTGGTTCGTACCGCGTTGATTCCAATGGAAATCCAGCTTCCTCCCATTCCGGCCAAGCGCTACTTCACCATCGGTGAGGTGGGCGAGCTGTGCGGTGTCAAACCCCACGTGCTGCGTTACTGGGAGCAAGAGTTCACCCAACTGCGCCCCATGAAGCGGCGGGGTAACCGCCGCTACTACCAGCATCACGAGGTGCTGATGATCCGGCGCATCCGCGAGCTGCTGTACGACCAGGGTTTCACCATCAGCGGTGCCCGCAACCGACTGCAAGAGTTGGCCCAGCTCGAGCGCGACAAAAAGCGCCCGGCAGACGACACCCTGGGCATCGGCGGCATGGAAGTGGTTGAGGTGGACACCGAGGCCATGAACGAAAACGACCCTTTCGAGGCCATGCACAAGCTCGCCACCTCGCAGGACGCGGTAGAGGCTTTGCAGCATGTGCGCAGCGAATTGCTCTCCATTCGAGATTTGCTGACACAGCCTGCCGGATAGGATGCAAAACACGCTATAATTTGAGGCTTGTCGGCGTGTAGCGCAGCCTGGTAGCGCACTTGCATGGGGTGCAAGGGGTCGCGAGTTCGAATCCCGCCACGCCGACCATTTATTCAAAAAGCCCGGTACCGCAAGGTCCGGGCTTTTTTCTTTTCGTCGTCGCGAGTTGTAGAAAATATCTTTATAAATCAACAGCTTGCAGTTGAATCGAGGCGCTCGGTTCTGGCGGCGACCGAAAAGTCTGGGTCGCAGACTTTGGTCTGGAATGGTCTGGAATGGTCTGGAGTGTGCGACAAGTGTGCGACAAAAACTTTGTTGTCGCGAGCTCATCACCGTGCCACGGGAAAACTAGAGTCTTGCCACTCGGGCCAACGCGCTTTGCGTGTTGTAGCTGTGACAGCAGAATGGTCTGGAGGTTTAGCCGTTACATCTGGGCTGCCCCGGTCCATGACGCCTCTTCTCAGGCTCAGGACCTTCACTGGGCGGCTCTTCCCGGTCACGGTAAGGCAGCCGATTCACCGTTTATTTGTCGAAACCAGCTATCAACCGGTGAATACAGTCATCTGTGCTTGCTCTATGACAACAAGTATCCCGACGCCTTGGGGTTATTTATCCGGTTGCTTCTTCTCACCGGTTTCTCGCACGGCCTTCGTCTAGTTAGGTGAAAAAACCAACGAACTAAGCCACGCACTTTGACCTGCGAGGTTTTGCTACAGCCAGGTCTTGTGGCGTTGCGGACATGTTCCGAAGCTCGATTGTGGCTTCCATGATAATTTCATCAAATATCTCCGGCTCCGCTATCGTAGTCAGACGCTAATGCTCTTTGTGTGCGATTTGACGACAGTGGCTGCGGGGCTAAGCTTCTTCGCAATGACAAGCGCGGATGTCCCGAAACATGGAAGGCTATCAATGGTTTGTTACTTCACGCGGCCCCGGGGACCTTGTAGCGCCCGGCTACAGCGCAAAGCGCTACACGCGAGGTTCTGAGTGAGCGTTGCGGCCCCCTTCTTCGAGGGCGAGCGCGTTCGTTTCTTCCGACCACTAAACGGCGCTCGGCGCGAGCTGGTTGCCGCATGTCTGCGGGCACTGTTTGAGCGGCTTCACGGCCCGGCAGCCGACTACTCGCACAACCTCACCCGTGACCTGCTTCGCGAGCTCCTACTCCCAGTCGTTCGTGAGTATCAAGACCAGATAGCACCAGAGACCGCAGACGACGAGCTCAGTACACCTGGACTCGACGACCCACACCAATTGGTCACAGCGGTCATCCGTGCATTCCTGAGCGATGGGTGGCTCGAGCAGTTTGCGGACCGCAATGGACTGATAACGGCGTTCCGTTTCTCAAGGCCAGGGAAAATGTTCGCCGAAGCTCTCTGGTCGCTCGATAGGCCCAGTCGAAGTCGGCAGCGCAACATGCGCGGCTGCCGAAACGCGCTCGAAGCGGCGTTGTCTGACCGGGGTGATGCGCATGACCTGGTTGATGCGTACGAGTACGCGGAAAAAGTCATCGAGGACCTGACCGATGGCATCGACTATTTCCAGGAGTTGGTACGCCACTTGATGCAGACCGCGTCGGTTCATACCCAGTGGTCCGAGTTCGTGGAGTTCCTGGACCGCTTCCAGCGCGACTACTCCAAGCAGCTCACCGCGGACAACGCGACGCTGAACCGGCAAGCCATCCGCCAGAAGCTCGAGAAGCTGCGCTTGCTTCCTGAGCACAAGGTCACGCGCATCGACGAACAGCTTCATGACATCGCCCACTGGGCGGTCAAGGACCATACCGGCTCCTCGGTATATGACTGGCTGCTGGACCGCATCGAAGACATCGTTGATGCCGCTTGCGAGTCGAAGCAGCCTGGCTTCCTCAAGGCGATGGAGACCTACCTCAAGCGCGTCAACGGCCTGGCGATGCAGTCGATGATGCTGCGTGCAGGCCAGACCCGACATGCTTACCTCGCAGCCGTCCAGAAACTGGCCACTGCCACTCCGGAG
>DAIMZU010000431.1:0-3574 GCA_036733845.1 Ramlibacter sp. | reverse complement strand
GTAGATGCCCTGGGCCAGCTCGGTGTTCTCGGGGCTGTCCGTGGAGTGCCAGTTGTCGAAGCGCACCTGGAAGCCGTCGAGGTACTCGCGGCGGCCGGCGGCGATCTCGGCGACGAACTGCTGGGGCGTCTTGCCGGCCTTTTCGGCAGCGATCATGATGGGAGCGCCGTGCGCGTCGTCGGCGCCCACGAAGTGCACCATGTGCCCCTGCATGCGCTGGAACCGCACCCAGATGTCGGCCTGGATGTACTCCATGATGTGGCCGATGTGGAACTTGCCGTTGGCATACGGCAGGGCGGTGGTCACGAAGAGCTTGCGCTGGGTCATGGTGCGTGCGTGCGGGGAACCCATCATTCTAGGCCGCCCGAAGGGGCATTGGCGGGGTCGGTAAACTGTCCGCCCCAGCACGCAGGCCCGCCATGCCCACACAAGAACAGATACTTTCCGCGCTCGGCGCCGTCACCGACCCGAACACCGGCCGCGATTTCGTCTCGACCAAGGCCGTCAAGAACGTCCGCGTCGACGGCAGCGACGTGTCCTTCGACGTCGAGATCGGCTACCCGGCCCGCAGCCAGCATCCGGCGCTGCGCCAGGCAATGGTGGCGGCCGTTCGCGCCCTGCCGGGCGTGTCGAACGTCTCGGCCAACCTGCAGCTGCGGGTGGCGGCGCACGCGGTGCAGCGGGGGGTTCAGCTGCTGCCGCAGGTCAAGAACATCATCGCGGTGGCCTCAGGCAAGGGCGGCGTCGGCAAGAGCACCACCGCCGCCAACCTCGCGCTCGCGCTGGCGGCCGAAGGCGCCCGCGTCGGCCTGCTCGATGCCGACATCTACGGCCCCAGCCAGCCCATGATGATGGGCATCGAGGGCCGCCCCGAGAGCAGCGACGGCAAGACCATGGACCCGCTGGAGAACTACGGGGTGCAGGTCATGTCCATCGGCTTCCTGGTCAACGCCGACGAAGCCATGATCTGGCGCGGCCCCATGGCCACGCAGGCACTGGAGCAGCTGCTGAGGCAGACCGCCTGGACCGACCTCGACTACCTGGTGGTGGACATGCCCCCGGGAACCGGCGACATCCAGCTCACGCTGTCCCAGCGCGTGCCCATGACCGGCGCGGTGATCGTCACGACGCCCCAGGACATCGCCTTGCTCGACGCACGCAAGGGCGTGGCCATGTTCGAGAAGGTGGGCGTGCCCATCCTGGGCCTGGTCGAGAACATGGCCGCCCACGTGTGCACGAACTGCGGGCACGTCGAGCACATCTTCGGTGAAGGCGGCGGCAAGCGCTACGCGGCCGAGCGCGGCATCGACTACCTGGGCGCGCTGCCGCTGGACATGGCGATCCGGCTGCAGGCCGACGGGGGCAAGCCCACTGTCGTCGCCGACCCCGACGGGACAGTGGCCGGCATCTACAAGGATGTTGCACGCAAGGTGGCGCTGCGCGTCGCGGCCAAGGCGCGGGACTTCTCCAGCAAGTTCCCGACCATCACGGTCTCCAAGGGCACCTGACCATGCAGGCCGCGCCCATCCGAGTCTTCCGCGGTGGGGGTCGTACCGGCCGGCTCAAGGGGCGGTCGGTCGATGAGGCTTCCCTGGACGAGGTGCGTGCCTTGCTGGGGCCGCGCCCGGCGGAAGGCTACCCGCGGGACCTGCTGATCGAGTACCTGCACCGCATCAACGACCGTTGGAACGGCCTGCATGAGCGCCACCTGGTCGCCCTGGCGCGGGAGGTCAACCTGCCCATGGCCGAGGTCTTCGAGGTTGCCAGCTTCTATCACCACTTCGAGATCCTTCGCGGAGATGAGCGCGGGCCGGCGCTCACCGTGCGGGTGTGCGAGGGCCTGCCCTGCCAGATGGCCGGCGCGGGCACCCTGCTGGAGCGCTTGCCTGCGCTGCTCGGAGAGGGCGTGAGGCTGGTGGCTGCGCCGTGCATCGGGCGGTGCGAGACGGCGCCGGCTGCGCTGGTGGGTCAGCGCGCGGTCGGTCAGGCGACTGCTGAATCAGTCGCTTCCAAAGTGCGTTCCTTGCTCTCTCTTCCGGAAGGAGAGGGGGCAAGACCCGAGGAGACGGGCTATGCAGCCTATCGCGCCTCGGGCGGCTACCAGCTCGCGGCTGCGGTGGCGCGGGGCGAGCGCGACACCGAATCCATCCTCGCGACGCTCGAATCCTCCGGCCTGCGCGGACTCGGCGGCGCAGGTTTTCCGGCCGGCCGCAAGTGGCGCATCGTGCGCGACCAGCCCGCCCCGCGCCTGATGGCCATCAACATCGACGAGGGCGAGCCTGGCACGTTCAAGGACCGCTGGTACCTCGAGCGTGATCCGCACCGCTTCCTGGAGGGCATGCTGCTCGCAGCCCAGGTGGTGGGCATCGACGCCATCTACATCTACCTTCGCGACGAGTACCACGACCAGCGCGTCATGCTCGAGCGTGAACTGGCGGCTCTCCAGGCCGACCCGCCCTGTGCGCTGCCCGCCATCCACCTGCGCCGTGGCGCGGGCGCCTACATCTGCGGCGAAGAGTCCGCCATGATCGAGAGCATCGAGGGCAAGCGGGGTGAACCGCGCCTGCGTCCCCCGTACATCGCCCAGGTGGGGCTGTTCGGCCGGCCGACGCTGGAGCACAACTTCGAGACCTTGTACTGGGTGCGTGAGATCGCCCTGCGCGGCGGCGAGTGGTTTGCCGGGCTGGGCCGTCACGGCCGCAAGGGTCTGCGCAGCTTCAGCGTGAGCGGCCGCGTGCGCGAGCCGGGCGTGAAGCTCGCGCCCGCGGGCATCACCCTGCGCGAACTGGTCGACGAGTACTGCGGCGGCATGGCCGAGGGCCACACGCTGTACGGCTACCTGCCCGGCGGCGCGTCGGGCGGCATCCTGCCGGCCTCGATGGCCGACATTCCGCTCGACTTCGACACCCTGCAGCCACACGGCTGCTTCATCGGCTCGGCGGCGGTGATCGTGCTGGGGCAGCAGGACCGGGCGCGCGATGCGGCGCTGAACGTGATGCGCTTCTTCGCCCACGAGAGCTGCGGCCAGTGCACGCCCTGCCGCGTGGGCACCGACAAGGCGGCCCGGCTGATGGAAGCGCCCCGCTGGGACATGCCGACGCTCGAAGACCTGGCCCAGGTGATGGGCGATGCGAGCATCTGCGGCCTGGGGCAGGCCGCGCCCAACCCGATCCGCTGCGTGCAGAAGTACTTCCCCCATGAAATCGTCTGACCTTCCCCTGGTGAGCTTCCGCCTGGACGGCGTGGAGGTGCAGGCCCTGGAGGGGGAAAGCATCCTGCAGGCCGCGCAGCGGGTGGGGGTGGAGATCCCGCGCCTGTGCTACTCGGACGGGCTGCGGGCGGACGGGAATTGCCGCGCCTGCGTGGTGGAGATCGAAGGCGAGCGCGTGCTGGCGCCGAGCTGCTGCCGCGCGGTGGCGCCGGGCATGGAGGTGCGGGCGCGCAGTGAGCGGGCGGTCAAGAGCCAGAAGATGGTGCTGGAGCTGCTGCTGGCCGACATGCCGCAGCGGGGGTTCAAGTGGGATGATGGTGCGGAGTCCGCCCATCTCGGTCATTCACGCGAAGGCGGGGATCC
>DAIMZU010000430.1:0-3578 GCA_036733845.1 Ramlibacter sp. | reverse complement strand
GCATGGCCCAGTCGATGACCTGGCAGGCCATGCTGGGGGCCACCACCTTGATCATCGCGATCTCGGCGCGCGCGGCCTTGTTGCCCGCCATGTCCATCAGCCAGGCGGCCTTGAGGGTCAGCAGGCGCGCCATGTCGATGCGGCAACGGGCCTCGGCAATGCGCTCCTGGGTGACGGTCTGCTGGGCCACCGTCTTGCCGAAGGCCGTCCGCGAGGTGGCCCGCCGGCACATGAACTCGAGCGCGCGCTCGGCCAGCCCGATCAGGCGCATGCAGTGGTGGATGCGTCCGGGGCCCAGCCGTCCCTGGGCGATCTCGAAGCCTCGGCCTTCGCCCAGCAGGATGTTGGAGGCGGGCACGCGCACGTCCTCGAACACCATCTCCATGTGCCCGTGGGGGGCGTCGTCGTAGCCCATGACGTTCAGCGGCCGCAGGATGCGCAGGCCGGGCGTATCCGCCGGCACCAGGATCATGCTCTGCTGCGAATGCCGCGGCGCCTGCGGGTCCGTCTTGCCCATGGTGATGAAGATGCGGCAGCGCGGGTCGCCTGCGCCGGAAATCCACCACTTCCGACCGTTGATCACGTAGTCATCGCCGTCGCGCGCGATGCGTGTCTCGATGTTGGTGGCATCCGACGAGGCGACGTCGGGCTCGGTCATGGCGAACGCCGAGCGGATGCGGCCCTCCAGCAGGGGCAGCAGCCACTCGCGACGGTGCGCATCGCTTCCGTAGCGTGCAATCGTCTCCATGTTGCCGGTGTCGGGTGCCGAGCAGTTGAACACCTCCGGCGCCCAGGGAACCCGGCCCATGATCTCGGCCAGTGGCGCGTATTCCTGGTTGGTCAGCCCCGCGCCCTCGACGCCCGCCACCTCGGCCGTGTCCACGGGCAGCCACAGGTTCCACAGCCCCGCTTCGCGCGCCTTCTGCTTGAGCCGTTCGAGCAGGGCCAGGTTCGTCCAGCGCTTGCCGGCGGCCGTGTTGGCCTCCAGTTCCTGCGCATAGGCCGCCTCGCTGGGGTAGATGTGCTCGTCCATGAACTTCAGCAGGCGCGCCTGCAGTTCCTGGGTGCGCGGGGAGTAGGCGAAGTCCATGGTGAGTCTCCGGGGTTGTATCAGGGTCGATGGGCCTGTGCGAAGCGCCAGGCCATCTCGGCAAGTCCGCGGGCGCCTGCGCCGGCACTGGCCGCCTGGGCGCTGGAGGCGATGCCCTCCCTGGCGCGGTGCGCCACGCCCTGCAGGATCGCGGCCAGCCGGAACAGGTTGTAGGCCAGGTAGTAGTTCCAGTCCTCGCGCAGCGCCTCGGGTGTGTACAGCCCGGTGCGCTCGCACCACCGCTGCACGTAGGCCTCTTCGGACGGAATCCCCAGCGCCTGCAGGTCAAGCCCGCCGATGCCCCTGAAGGCGCCGGGCGGGATGTGCCAGGCCATGCAGTGGTAGCTGAAGTCCGCCAGCGGATGGCCGAGCGTCGACAGCTCCCAGTCGAGCACCGCAAGCACGCGCGGCTCGCCGGGGTGGAACATCAGGTTGTCCAGGCGGAAGTCGCCGTGCACGATCGACACCCGGGACGGATCGCGTGCCGCTTCGGGCAGGTTCGCCGGCAGCCACTCGATCATCCGGTCCATCTCCTGGATGGGATCGGTCACGGACGCCAGGTACTGCTTGCTCCAGCGGGCGATCTGGCGCTCGAAATAATTGCCTGGCCGCCCATAGCCGGCCAGGCCGCGGGCGGCGAAATCGACGGTGTGCAAGGCCGCGATGACGCGGTTCATCTCGTCGTAGATGGCGGCACGCCCGGCAGGCGCGAACCCCGGCAGGGCCTGGTCCCAGAGCACCCGCCCCTGCACGAACTCCATGATGTAGAACGCCCGGCCGATGACGGATTCGTCCTCGCACAGGGCCAGCATGCGCGGCACCGGCACGGCACTGCCGGCCAGCCCCTGCATCACTGCGTACTCCCGCTCGATGGCATGGGCCGAGGGCAGCAGCTTCGCGGCCGGCCCGGGCTTGGCGCGCATCACGTAGCTGCATGCCGGGGTCACGAGCTTGTAGGTGGGATTGGACTGCCCGCCCTTGAACATCTCGACGGTCAACGGCCCCCCGAAATCCGGCACGCGGTCTCGCAGCCAGGCGGACAGCGCGTCGACGTCGAACGCGTGCGGGGCGGAAACGGCGCGGGTGCCCTCGAACTGGGTGTAGTCAGTCGCCATCGTGCCTCCGCTTCAGGATCACTCGTCGCTGGCCGCGGCGATCCGCAGCAGGGCGTCCCGGTTGCGCACCACCAGCCCCCCCGGCTCGATGCGGATCGCCTGCTCGCGCTCCATCGCCTTGAGCTCCTGGTTGACCCGCTGGCGAGAGGCGCCCAGCAACTGGGCGAGTTCTTCCTGGGCAAGCTGCAGGCCGATGCGCGTCTCGCTGCCGTCGCCCAGGGACGGCAGGCCATAGCTGCGAACCAGGTGGAGCAACTGCTTGGCCAGCCGCGCGCGCAGCGGAAGCGTGTTCAGGTCCTCGACCAGGCCGAACAGCTGCCGGATGCGGCGGGCATGCAGGCGCAGCAGGGCTTCGTAGAGCTCGACGTGGGCCGAAAGGATCTTCTGGAAATCGGCCTTGGCCACGCACAGCAGCGTGGTGTCCCCGTGCGCGTAGGCGTCGTGCGTGCGCTTGTCCCCGTCGAAGATCGCGACGTCGCCCACCCAGATGCCGGGCTCGACATAGGTGAGGGTGATCTGCTTGCCCGACAGCGAGGTCGAGCTCACCCGGATCGCGCCCTTGGCGCAGGCGGTCCATTCTTCCGGCGGGTCGCCGCGGGCCACGATCAGCTCGCCGTCCTTGTAGCGTTTGACGTAGGCGCATCGGAGAATGTCGTGGCGCAATGAAGGTGAGAGGGCGGAGAACCAGCGTCCGGCATTGATCGCCTCGCGTTCCTCGATGGTAAGAATCGGATCGTCCATGGGGTGTCCTGTCGGTGACTCGCTGCGTGGCGCCTGCGCGGCGCGCCGCGCGGTCTTCAGGTGTATCGGGCGGGCTGCCTGGCGAGAAAGGCCTCGATACCGATGCGGCCGTTGGGGTGGTGCAGGTTGGCCACGAAATGGTCGCGCTCCCGGGCCAGCTGCTGGTTCAGGGTGCCGTCGGCTGCCTCCTGGATCAGCTCCTTGATGCTGGCCAGGGCGTTGGGCGCGCGGCTGTTCAGGCGTTCAGCCAGGGCCAGGGCTTCGGCCAGTGCCGCGCCCGGTGCGCTGACCCGGTTGACCACGCCGAGCGCATGCAGGCGGGCCGCGTCGATGCGCTCGCCGCCGAGCAGGAGCTCACTGGCCAGTTGGCGTGGCAGCGCGCGCGCCAGATGCCAGCTGCCGCCGCCGTCGGGCGAGAGGCCGACGTTCGCGTACGCCATCACGAACACCGCATTGCCTGCCGAGACGATGAAGTCGCAGGCCAGCGCCAGCGAAAAGCCCGCGCCGGCGGCCGCTCCCTCGACGGCGGCGATCACCGGCTTGGGAAAGGTGCGGATCGCCTCGATCCAGCTGTGCAGGCCCTCGATGCTTTCGGCCTGGACCTGGGGTGGGCGGCTGCGGTTGTCCAGCAG
>DAIMZU010000429.1:0-3583 GCA_036733845.1 Ramlibacter sp. | reverse complement strand
CCTCGTTGATCTCGGCGATGGAGCGCTCGATGGCGGCGTCGTCGAGGTCGTCCACGGGGGTGTCGAGCACGCCGGCCTGGATGGTCGAGGCGAACACGCCCTCGCTGATGTTGTCGGTGGAAATGCCCCGGGTCGATTCGAAGGCATCCGGGGTCTCCCACTCGAGTGCGACCACGGTCACGTTGTCGCAGTGGGGGCCGCCGGCGCGCAGGGCGGATTCGACCAGGTCGGGCACCGCCTCGCCGACCGACTTGGCCCAGAGCTGGCGCACGATCTGGGCATCGGACAGGCTGCCCCAGAGCCCGTCGGAGCACAGGAGGACCTTGTCGCCCTGCTGCAGCACGACCGGCCCGCCGATCTCGTACACCGGCCGTGCGGGGGACCCCAGGCAGGTGAAGAGCACGTTGCGGTTGATGTGCTCCATGCGGACCACGCCGGCCGCGTGCTGCTCGATGTAGCTGTGGTCGCGGGTGCGGGTGACCAGCTCGCCGGAACGCACCAGGTACAGCCTCGAGTCGCCGCAGTGCACCCAGGTCGCGGCGCCGTCCTGCACCACGGCCACGACCAGCGTGGTGCGCGGCGTATCGAGCATGCCGCGCTCGCCGGCGTAGCGGATGATCTGGTGGTGCGCCGCCAGCAAGGCCGAGGACAGGAACTCGGTCGGGTTGCGGACCTTGGGACGGGCCTCTTTCTGGAACAGGGCCGAGACGGTCTGCAGCGCGAGCTGGGCCGCGACCTCTCCATCAGGATGGCCGCCCATGCCGTCCGCCAGCACGAAGAGGCCGGACTCGCGCGTGTAGCAGTAGCCCATGCGGTCTTCGTTCTTCTCGCGGCCGCCCTTGCGGCTGATCTGGAAAACGGAGAACTTCATTTGGCCTTGGCCCCGAAGCCGGTGACGGCGCGGGTCACCTTGCGCGTGTCGGACACGATGTTGTCGAACTGCAGGCGCATCTTCTCGGTGACGCTGAGCTTCGTGTAGCGGCGCTCGCCTTCGTGGCTGAGTTCCTTCTGCAAGGCAAAGACCGACTGCGGCCGTGACAGGGCATCGAGCGACATGCACCACTCGACGACCTCGATGAGGTTGTCCGAGTAGACGCCGCGCAGGCGGGAAAGGGCCAGGCTCAGGCGGTCCTTCTCGAGGCGCTGGGGCGCATCGTTAGGCGGATACCCCTGCATGCAGGCGTAGATGCAGGCGCCGATGGCGTAGATGTCTGTCCACGGACCCATGGACGAGTCGCGGCGGTACATCTCGGGGGCGGCAAAGCCGGGCGTGTACATCGGGCGGATGAAGTTGCCCTCCTTGGAGAGCACTTCGCGGGCGGCGCCGAAGTCGATCATGACGGCGCGGTTCTCGTCGGTGACGAAGATGTTGGCCGGCTTGATGTCCAGGTGCAGCATCTTGTGCTGGTGGACGATGCGCAGGCCGCGCAGGATTTCGTCGAACAGGGACCGGATGGTCGATTCGCGGAAGACCTTCTGCTTGCGCAGGTCGCGGGCGGTGATGATGAAGTCCTGGAGGGTGGCGCCCTCGAGGTAGTTCATGACCATGTAGACGGTTTCGTTCTCGCGGAAGAAGTTCAGGACGCTGACGACCGACGCATGCGAGATCTGGGCGAGCGAGCGGCCTTCCTCGAAGAAGCTCTTGAGCCCGAGGCGATAGAGCGACAGCTTGTCGGGCAGGACCTGCGGCAGCAGCTCGCCCGGGGCGCGCGTGGCGAGCGAGGCGGGGAGGTATTCCTTGATGGCGACCTGCTGCCCTTCGGTGTCGAGCGCGAGGTAGACGACGCCGAATCCGCCGGCTGAAAGCTTCCGGACCACGCGATAGCCGCCGATGAGCGTCTCCGGCGGCAACGGGGCGGGTTTGACCTTTGACATAATTTGGGGCTTGCCGGGCAGGCACCGGGCCACTCTGGCACGGCGCACCCGCCCCTCACGTACACCTTCGGAAAGCTCGATGCCAGTTTACAGCATGACCGGTTACGCCAGCGCCCAGCTCGGCGGAACCGAAGCCGGCGCGGGCACCGAGGACAAGCCCGCTTTTACCGGCCGCCTGGGGCTGGAGATCCGCTGTGTGAACAGCCGCTTCCTGGACCTGTCGATGCGCCTGCCGGACGAGTTCCGGCAGCACGAGACGGCCCTGCGGGAGCTGTTGCAAACACGCCTCAAACGCGGCAAGGTCGAGTTGCGGGTGGCGCTCGAGACGGGCGCCTCCGAATCGCTGCGCGAGCCGGGACCGCGCCACCTCCAGCGCCTGGCCAACCTGCAGGACCAGGTGCGCGCCTGGCTGCCGGACGCCCAGCCCCTGTCGGTGGCCGATGCCCTGCGCCTGGCAGGACCCCAGCCATCCGCCTCGGTCGAACACGGCCCGGCGCTGCAGCGGCTGGCCGCCCAGGGCCTGGAAAGCCTGCTGGCGGCCCGCGCCCGCGAGGGTGCCCGCCTGGTCGACATGCTGCGGGGGCACCTGTCGCAGCTGCGCTCGCTGGCCGAACAGGCCCGGCCGCTGGTGCCGCAGCTGGTCGAGCAGCAACGTGCGCGCTTCCTCGAGCGCTGGCAGGAGGCACTGAACCTGGGCGGGGGCGGCGCCACCGTTCCGCCCGAAGCGGCCCGGGACCGCGCGCTGGCCGAAGCCACGGCGTTCGCCATCCGCATCGACGTGGCCGAGGAACTCACCCGGCTGGCGTCCCACCTGGACGAGATCGGCCGCCTGCTCGACAAGGGTGGCGAGGTCGGCAAGCGGCTCGATTTCCTGATCCAGGAACTGCACCGCGAGGCCAATACCCTGGGCTCCAAGTCCGCGGTGCTCGAACTCACCCGGATCTCGGTCGACATGAAGGTCCTGATCGAGCAGATGCGCGAGCAGGTGCAGAACATCGAATGACCGCCCGCTTCGCGGCACACTCCACCATGGACTATCCGGGCAATCTCTTCGTCGTCGCGGCCCCCAGCGGGGCCGGCAAGTCGAGCCTCGTCAAGGCTTTGATGGAACTGGACGCGCAAGTCCAGCCGTCGGTGTCCCACACCACCCGGCCGCCCCGCGGCCAGGAGAAGCACGGCCGTGAGTATTACTTCGTGTCGAACGAGGAGTTCGACACCATGGTCCTGGCCGACGGGTTCGTCGAATGGGCGCGGGTGCATGGCAACCGGTATGGCACCTCCAAGAAGGCCATCGCCGACCGCATGGCCACCGGCGCGGACGTCATCCTCGAGATCGACTACCAGGGCGCCCTGCAGATCAAGCGCGTCTTCCCCAACGCCATCCTGATCTTCATCCTGCCGCCCAGCTGGGACGAACTGCGCTCCCGCCTGGAGCGCCGGGGGGAGGATGCGCCGGAGGTGATCGCCCTGCGGCTGGCCAATGCCGCCGAAGAGATGGCCCAGGCAAGGGAATTCGACTTCGTTATAATCAACGAACTGTTCGAGCGTGCGCTTTTCGACCTGAAAGCCATCGTGCACGCGCAGCGGCTGCGCTTTTCCGCCCAGCGGCGCACCCGGGCCGAGACATTCAAGGCCCTCCACATCATCTGACCCCGCCCCCAGAGGATCCGCCCCATGGCCCGCATCACCGTCGAAGACTGCCTCGAGA
>DAIMZU010000428.1:0-3588 GCA_036733845.1 Ramlibacter sp. | reverse complement strand
CACGCGGATCATCCGGCAGTCGGTCGCGGCCATGGGGCCGGCATCCTTCCTGCTCGCCGACGACTCCATCATCTCGGAGCGGCAGCAGGTTGCCGCCGGCGGCCTGGGCGGCTGGTTGGACTTGAGCCGCGGCAAGCACCGGGAAGAGCGCCGTGGCCAGGCGATCGTCGGCCACATCAGCGATGAGACCACCAACCGGGGCTTCTGGTCGGAGTATCTTCGCGCGATGCAGGCCTGACGCGGCAATGCTGATCCGGTCCATGCTCGCGCAATGCGCACGGAACTTCCCTCGCAAGACTGCTTACCTGTGCGGCACCCGATCGCGCACGTGGTCGGAGATCGACGGGCGGAGCTCCTTGCTGGCCGCGGTCATGCAGGAGGAGGGCATCCGCACGGGCGATGCCGTGGGCATCCTGGCGCGCGAAACGCTGGAGGTGTACGAACACCTTTATGCATGCGCCAAACTGGGGGCGGTGCGCGTCAGTCTCAACTGGCGCTTCTCCCCGGCGGAACTGGCTCATATCGTGCGCGATGCGCAGTTGCGGCTGCTGTTCGTGCAGGCCGATCTCCTGCCCGAGGCGGAGGCAGCCTGCATGGTAGTGGATTCCGGGACCGTCAGGCTCATGGTATTCGGTGGCGCGGACGCGCCGGAATCGTCGTACGAGCGCGCGATGAGCGCCGCCGCGATGCGCGTGAGCGGCATGGAGTGGCCCCCGCTGGAGCCGCAACACCCGCTACTCTACAGCTATACATCGGGGACCACCGGCGTTCCCAAGGCAGCCGTCATCAGCAACTCCGCGGCGGCACACGCGGTACTTTCCGGCGTGATCGGTCGCGGGTTTACCCAAGACGACATCTACTACGTCACGGCGCAGTCCTCCTGGATCGTGGTCATGATGACCATGTTCGGGCTTTCCAACGGCATGACACATGCGATTCCGGACGGCGCTTTCGAGATCCACGCATGCCTCAAGGACATCGAACGCCTTCGGGTCACCGCCGTGCTGTGGGTTCCCACGATGATCCGGCGGGCCATCCGTGCGAGTCGCGAAGCGGTCTACGACCTCTCATCCCTGCGCCTGATCATGTACGGCTCCTCGCCAGCCTCACCGGAACTGGTGCGGGAAACCTATGCCGCATTTCGTTGTGAGCTGACGCAGACCTACGGCATGACCGAGACCTGTGGGGGCGTGACCCATCTCTCTCCGGCGGACCATCGTCGCGCGATTGCCGGTGACGTCGGGCTGCTGTCGTCCGTGGGCCGTCCGAGCACCTTCTTTTCGCTCTCGGTGCGCTCTGAAGGGGGCAATCCAGTGCCACCAGGCGAGCTTGGAGAAATCTGGATCAAGGGCAAGCCGCTGATGTCCGGATACCTGAATCTTCCTCAGGCGAACGCCGAAGCGTTCGAGGGCCAGTGGTTCCGCACCAACGATATCGGCCGCGTCGACAGTGAAGGCTATCTGTTCCTGGCAGGACGCCGGCAATTCCAGATCAACACAGGCGCGGTCAAGGTGTACCCCGCGGCGGTCGAAGACGTGCTCTCCGCGCATCCCGCGGTCGAGGAGGCCTGCGTCGTCGGCGCGCCCCATCCCGAGTGGGGCGAGGCAGTCGTCGCACTGGTCGAACTCGCGCAGGCCGATTGTCGCGCAGCCGATCTGGCGGTTCACTGCGCTGAGCGTCTCGGCAAGGCGTCCTGTCCCAAGGCGTTCCTGTTCCCGGCTCGCCTGGCGCGCACGGCCACCGGCAAGGTGGACCGGCGCGCGATGGCTGAATGGATGACGAGCCAAATACACCTGCTTCCCTGGTGGGAAGCACTGAAAGGAGAGTCCGGATGAAAAGACGCACCTTTGGCCTCTTGGCCGCATGCGCGACTGCTTCGTGGCTTCCGCGCGGATGGGCACAGGCTTACCCGAGCCGGCCCATCCGCATTCTCACGCCGATCGCACCCGGCGGGCTGGCGGACCGCGTGACACGGTTGTTCGCACGGCATCTGAGCACACGCGTGAATCAGCCCGTCATCGTGGAAAACAAGCCTGGCAGCGGCGGCGCCGCCGCAATGGACAGCGTGGCCAAGGCCCCAGGCGATGGCTACACCCTGGGCTTCACGTTCATTGGGCCGGCGGTGGTCAACCCCATTCTCTCGAAAACTCTGCCGTACGAACAGAGCGACCTTGCGCCGGTCGCACGTGTGGCGGAGATCCACCCGTTTGTGCTGGTTACTGCGCCGAATCTCGGGGCACCTGATCTTGAAAGGTTCATCAAGCTCGCCAACAGCGCCGCCCAGCCGATGTTCTACGGTTCCGCCGGCAACGCAACCTTGTCCCACCTCACCATGGAAATGTTCTCCCGGGCGGCGGCTTTCAAGGTACAGCACGTGCCCTACAAGGGTGAATCGCCGATGGTTGTAGACCTGATGGCAGGCAGCCTCGCCGTGGCCTTCGTCTCCGTGGAGGTAGCCGCGCCCCTGGTGAAGGCGGGGAAGTTGAAAGCGCTCGCGGTTGCCAACCGGCAACGCTCGGTTCAGCTGCCGGACATCCCTACCGTGGCTGAAGCGGGGTTCCCGGATTTCAGCGCCGCCGGCTTTTTTGGCTTCGTGGCGCCCGCGAAAGTGCCGAACACCATCATCGAGCAGTTGAACCGCGAATTCAACGCCATCGTCGATCTGGTTGAGGTGAGAAGCGATTTCGCCAGTTTCGGGATCCTTCCGGTGACGGAAACACCGCGCCAGTTCGGGGAACTGATGGTGCGCGAACACGAAAAATGGAAACGGCTGATCCGCGAGACGGGTATCACCCGCTAGCAAGTCAACGAAAGGAACAGACATGAGTACCGCTCTCGGCGAGGCGGCTGCCGCCGCGGGGGAATTCTCGGATGCCGAGCGGCAACGAGTCCTCGCCTTCCTCTTTGCGGAGGCGAAATATGCGGATGAATCCCGGTATGCCGAATGGGAAGGCCTGGTCGACGATGGAGAAATGCTCTACTGGGTACCGATCGCGCATGAACGGCCGCACCCGGACACCACGGCGTCCCTGATCGCCGACAACCGCGTGCGACTGTCAAAGCGTATCGCGCAACTCAAGACGGGGCGCCGTCTGGCGCAGCAACCGGTTTCGCCGATGCGCCGCCACCTGGCCAACATCGAACTGGAGCGCATCTCCGGTGCTGAGGTGCGCGCTGTCTGCAACTTCGTGATTCACGAATTCCGCGCCCAGTCCGTCCACCGCGTCCACATCTGGGCCGGCCGCTACGAGTACCGGCTGCGCGACAGGGGCGCACATGGCTTGCGCATGTTCTACAAGCGCGTGGATCTGATCGACGCCAGCGCCCCCATCCCCAGCCTTGCCTTCCTGATCTGACTTCGACCCATGCTCCTGCCAAGAACGATGCTGGCGCGCGTCGCCCGGAATTTCGCCGGCCGCCGCGCGTATGTCTGCGGTCCCGTCGTCCGCACCTGGGCGGAGATGGACGAGCGCTCCGGACGCCTGGCCGGCGCGCTGGCGGCGCTGGGCCTTGCGGTGGGCGACACTGTCGCGATCCTGGGCCAGGAAAGCCTCGAGGTCTACGAGCATTACTTCGCCTGCATGAAGC
>DAIMZU010000427.1:0-3592 GCA_036733845.1 Ramlibacter sp. | reverse complement strand
CCGCGCCCAATTCTCGGAGGCGGTGCGGTCGAAATAGGTTTCGAGCTCGCCCCGACGGGAGGTGTAGGTGCCGCTGTGCATCAGTCGTAACCCAGCAGGTCGAAGATGTCGCGGTCCTTCAGCGCCTCGGCCTCCACGGGCTCCACCCCGGCCCAGAGGCTGGCGGCGATGCGGAGGTATTCCTGCTGCACGGCCTCGATCTCGGGCGTCGCGTCCATCTCGAACAGCGTCTGCTTCTTGAGGCGCGAGCGGCGGATGGCATCCAGGTCCGGGAAATGCCCCAGCAGCTTCATCCCCGTGCGCTCATTGTAGCGCTCGATCTGGTCGGTGGCGGCGCTGCGATTGGCGATGACGCCACCGAGCCGCACGCCGTAATTCTTCGACTTCGCATGGATGGCGGCCACGATGCGGTTCATCGCGAAGATGCTGTCGAAGTCGTTCGCCGCCACGATCACGCCGCGGTCGGCATGCAGCAGGGGGGCGGCGAAGCCACCGCACACCACGTCGCCCAGCACGTCGAAGATCACCACGTCGGTGTCTTCCAGCAGATGATGCTCCTTCAGCAGTTTCACCGTCTGACCGACGACATAGCCGCCGCAGCCCGTGCCGGCCGGTGGGCCGCCTGCTTCGACGCACATCACGCCCGCATAGCCCTGCACCACGAAATCCTCGGGGCGAAGTTCCTCAGCGTGGAAGTCCACGCCCTCCAGCACGTCGATCACGGTCGGGATCATGCACTTGGTCAGCGTGAAGGTGCTGTCATGCTTGGGGTCACAGCCGATCTGCAGCACGCGCTTGCCGAGCTTGGCGAAGGCGACCGAGAGGTTGGAGCTGGTCGTGCTCTTGCCGATACCCCCCTTGCCATAGACGGCGAAGACCTTCGCGGTCTCGATCTTCGCGACCTGGTCCATGTGGACCTGCACGCTGCCCGAGCCGTCCCCGACCTTTTCGCGGTTCGAACCACGGATGAGTTCCGTGCGGATGATCTTGTTCATGCGGCCATCTCCGGCGTGATGCCCTCGAGGCGGTCCTCGAGTTCCTCTCCCGCGCGTCGCAGCGCCTCGAGCGTGGCCTCGTCCGGCGCCCAGTAGCTGCGCTCGGTGGCCTCGATCAGGCGGTTCGCGATCTTCACGGAAGCCGTGGGGTTGAGTGCTGCGAGGCGCGCGCGCATCTCGGGGTCGAGCATGTAGGTCTGCGCCAGGTGCTGGTAGACCCAGGGCGCCACCTGGCCCGTCGTCGCGGACCAGCCCATGGTGTTGGTGACGTGCTCCTCGATCTGGCGCACGCCCTCATAGCCATGGGTCAGCATTGCCTCGAACCATTTCGGGTTCAGGGCGCGGGTGCGGCTCTCCAGCGTGACCTGCTCGGCCAGGGTGCGGATCTTGCCCGCGCCGCGCGTCTGGTCGCCGATATAGACGGCCATGTCACGCCCACCGCGCGCGCGCCGCGCGGCGCGGCTGATGCCGCCCAGGCTGTCGAAGTAATGGCTGATGGTGGTGATGCCGCTCTCGACGCTGTCGAGGTTCTGGTAGGCCGCCTCCACCGTGCCCAGCAGGTGCGCCATCGTCGCCTCCTGCCGGCGTGGATGGCCATCCACGCCATAGGCGAAGCCCTTGCGCTTCATGTAGGTGTCGGCGAGTTCGTCCTCGTCCTGCCAGGCGCCGTTGTCCACGGTGAGGTTGACGTTCGCGCCATAGGTGCCCTCGGCATTGCCGAAGACGCGCAGCGCCGCGTCCTCCAGGGAAACACCCTTCTCCGCCATCAGCGCCAGCGCGTGCTTGCGGATGAAGTTCAGCTCCGTGGGCTCCTCGGCGCCGGCGGCAAGGTAGGCGGCCTCGGCCAGCAGCTTGGTCTGCATAGGCAGCAGGTCGCGGAAGATGCCCGAGAGGCTGATCATCACATCCACCCGCGGCCGCCCCAGCCGCTCCAGCGGCACGAGCTGCGCGCCACAGACGCGGCCATAGCCATCGAGCCGCGGCTCGGCGCCCATCAGCCACAGCGCCTGAGCGAGCGGCCCACCCTCGGTCTTGAGGTTGTCTGTGCCCCAGAGGACGACGGCGATGGTCTCGGGCAGCGCGCCGCTGGCCTCCACATGGCGGGCCAGCAGGCGTTCGGCCTGGCGGGCGCCATCCTCCACGGCAAAGGCGGAGGGGATGCGAAACGGATCGAAGCCATGGATGTTGCGGCCGGTGGGCAGGACATCCGTGGTCCGCAGCAGGTCGCCACCCGGCGCGGGGCGGACATACCCGCCATCGAGCGCGTGCAGGATGGCCGGGATTTCGTGGTCCTCGCCCAGCAGGGCGCCAAAGCGCGCGCGCTCGGTCGCATCCGTCACACCCGCGGCGTCCAGCAATTCCTCGCGCTGAGCGGGGGTGTGGACCACGCCCAGGCTGTGCAGCCCGTGCGGGATCAGCGTGTATTCCAACTCCAGCAGGTCGTTCGCCAGCTTGTGCAGCCGGGCCACGATGCCCTCCAGCTCCCATTGCGGCTCGGCCTCGGCCAGGTCCACTGCGGCGGCCTGGGCCTGGAGCATGGCCAGCATGTCCGTCGCATCACCGCTCTCTGGATCCAGTGCCCGCCAGCGGTCGAGGCTGGCTTTCAGGTCCAGCAGGCCGCGATACAGGCCGGCATGGGCGACGGGCGGCGTGAGGTAGCTGATCAGCGTGGCATTCGCGCGCCGCTTGGCCAGCATGCCCTCGGAAGGGTTGTTGGAGGCGTAGAGGTAGAAGTTCGGCAGGTCGCCGATCAGCCGGTCGGGCCAGCAGTCCTTGGACATGCCGGCCTGCTTGCCCGGCATGAATTCCAGTGCGCCATGGGTGCCGAAATGCAGCACGGCATCGGCGGCGAACTCCTCGCGCAGCCAGCGATAGAAGGCGGCGAAGGCGTGGGTGGGGGCGAAGCCCTGCTCGAAGAGCAGGCGCATGGGGTCGCCCTCATAGCCGAAGCCGGGCTGCACACCCACGAAGACATTGCCGAAGCGCTCGCCCAGGATGTGCAGCGTGGCGCCGTCGGTCTGCTGGCGGCCAGGGGCCGGGCCCCATTGCCGCTCGATCTCCGCGAGCCATGGCTGCCGGCGCACATGCTCGTCCACCGGCATGCGCGCGGCGACATTCGCGAGCGCGCCGAAGCGTTCGCGGTTGCCATCCAGGATGCGTTCGCGCAGGGCGTCGGCGCTGGCGGGCAGGTCCACGCTGTAGCCCTCGGCCTTCATGGCGCGGAGCGTGGCGAAGATGCTGTCGAACACCGCGAGGTAGGCGGCCGTGCCCGTATTCCCCGCATTGGGGGGGAAGTTGAAGATGACGAGGCCCACGCGGCGCTCGGCCCGTGCCTTGCGCCGCAGCGCCACCATCCGCGCCACGCGCTGCGCCAGCGTCACGGCGCGTTCGTGGTGCGGCACCATGTTGCCCTTGCAGCGGATGCCGTCGCAGCCCGGGCAGCGCTGCTTCAGGTCATCCGTGCCGCAGCGCCCGCCGAAGGTCATGGGCATGATGGCGCCGTCGAGCTCCGGGATGGCCACCATCATCGTGGCCTCAACCGGCGTCAGGCCGCGATGGTCGGCCTGCCAGTCCACGATGGTCTGGAACTCGAGAGG
>DAIMZU010000426.1:0-3616 GCA_036733845.1 Ramlibacter sp. | reverse complement strand
GCACGATACCCCGCACGCCTGATAGCACGACACCATCCACAGGCTTTCCCGGAGTTATCCCCGTGCCGTCTGCGGCACGGGCCGGAAGGTCAGCAGCTCCATGCCGTTGTCCGGCATCCGCTCGATGCCCAGGACGTAGCCGGGCAGCGATTGCCGCGCGACCAGCGCGCGCAGGTCGCAGGCGAAGTCGTAGGGCTTGGCGGTGCTGCCGGATTTCTGGTGCAGGTAGCGGAAGTCGAACTGCCAGCCGTATGCCTGCTTGCCGCCGTGCTTGCGCACCAGGCGGTACAGCCACCGCTCGATGCCGCCGGTCAGCCGGAAGTACGCCGGGTCGATGGTCAGCACCAGGGCGGCGTCGAGCACGCCGGCGTAAAACCAGTCCGGCAGGATCAGCTCGATGCCCAGCGGCGTGCCGCTGGCATCGGCCAGTTCCTTCCATTCGTTGATCCACGAGAAGCGGTGCAGGCGCCGCCCGGTCGTCTCGCGGATGGACGTGGCCACCGTGGTCGATTGCAGCCGGTCGAGCGCGGCCTTGAGGCGCTGGTAGTCGCGCAGCGACTTGCCGCGCCCGATGAAGCGCAGGATTTCGTAGGGCGTGGCGCGCATCAGCCGCGACGGGCGCAGGCCCGCGTCCTTCGCCTCCACGATCTGCGAGGCCGCCCATATCAGCACGTCCGCATCCCAAATCGTGGCGATGCCGTGCTCCTGCGTGCCTTCCACGCGGATCGTCACGTTGCCCGCACGGAAGTCGATGGGCTTGACCCGCTTGGACTTGCCGAGCGAGAAGAACGGATAGGCCATCAAGTCCTGGCTGTCGCGCGGCGCCATGTCGCCGGGCAAGGCGCGGAACAGGTCGAGCTGTTCGCGCTCCTGCAACGGCCGCTGCCGCATGGGCAGCGCAGTGCTGGACATGGCGATGGCCTGCCGCGCGCCGCCGATCAGCGCGCACGGCTGTCGGCCGAGTGGTGCTCGGCGTATTCGGGGTCGGAAGTCGTCTCGAAACTGCGGTCGGCGGCCCAGGCATCGAGGTCGGCCACGGCGTACATGACGCGGCGGCCGAACTTGCGAAAGCGCGGGCCGCCGCCGATCACGCGCTGCTTTTCCAGCGTGCGCGGCGACAGGCGCAGGTACTCGGCGGCTTCGTCGTTGGTGAGATAGCGTTGGGGCTGTGCGGCAGCGGTCGAGACAGTGGCGGCAGGCCGCAAGGGAGCGGGACGCATGGTGTGAACCTCCATCGGTTGAAAGCGCCCGGTCACACAGCGCGACCGGATGGAGGCAGTCTCAGAAAACCAAGCTGTCCTGCTCAGGGCCGTTTTGCGTCGTCCTCAAAACGACCCTTCTCAAGCGGCGGAAGCTGTGCTAGGTGGCGATAGCCGCCGCGCATCAGCGCGACGCCGCGCCGCACCAGGCGGCGCACCTTCGAGCGCAGCCCGCCATCGCTGTACCAATCGGCTGCGGCATCTACGCCGAACAGTCCTTCCGCGACTTCACGCAAGGACGCGCCCGCCAGGGTCGCGTCGAGCGCCTGCAAGCTGTGCAGTTCCAGCAGCGCGGTAGGTGTCGGCCTGGGCTTGGCGGCCGCCAGTGCCGCTTGGAGCGCATGACCGCGCGTAGGCGCGGCAGCCTCGCCGCGGTGGGCATAGGCCACGGCCATGCCGTCCTCCAGGCCGGCCGCGAGCGCGAAGCGCAGGCAGTGGCCTGGGCTGCGCGCGATCAGCGCCAGCCCTTTGCCGTCATGGAGCAGTTGCTTGTGACCGGGGATGCGCCAGAACGCGAAGGTCGCCGCATCCTGTGGCGGATCGACATCGGGGTAGAGCTGTACCACGGCGGCATGGCCGGGCAGCCAGGCCGGATGCGCGTCGCGCGCATCGAGCGCCGGGTCTTCCAGTAGGCGCAAACCCCAGCGATGCGCCGTGTCTGGCCAGCGATGACTGCGAAGCCAGTCGAGCCGGTAGTCCGGATGCCTGCGCAAATACTCCCAAGCGAGCGCGAGCGCATCCAGCCAAAAGACATACAGGTATGCGGCAGTCGGATACCAATGCGCGAGGTGATGAGGATTGACCATGACGCCTCCTCCTGCGAACAGGACTCGCCGCCACGGAAGAACTACGCGCTACATCGCCATCGTCAGAGCGTCGTGGGTTAAAAAGGCGAATGGGGTTGTCAAGACCGATTGGCTCCGATGCGTTGCGATATTCGTCTCAATGATGCGGCGGCAGCGCCCCGAACTTGGAGTGCTGCACAGGCCAGCCTGCCGCAGCCCGCGCTGGGCATCATGTCTATTTGGATCAGACTGGTGGGGCTACGCTGCAAGAATGCTGATTAAGACCTGCCCGGTATGACGCCAGACTGAAAAAGTCACAGTCGGCCGTATTCAGTCCGGGATCGCGCCGTCGCGCTCGGCCAGCCGGGTGTACTCCGATAGCGTGCGTGTGGGGCGGAAATAGCGGTCGCGCAGCACGGGCTGCTGGCGCGGCCCGACGATGCCGGCCAGCTCGGACAGCTTGACGGTTCCCTGCGCCGGCATCCCGATTCCCAGGTCGATGAGACCCCAGGCGGTATCGCCATCGGCGGGATCGAGTGCGGCCAGCAGCCAGGTCACATGCGCGTCCGGCGTGAACAGCCGCACCACAGGCACCGGGTCGATGGCCCGGCCAGCGGCGCGGGCCTCGCCGTTGGCGAGCAGTTGCGCGCGCTCCGGGACGGTGGCGAGTGGCTGGGGCATGGTCGGCAATCCCACAAATCCAATGATGCACGGATGCGGTTTCACGTTGAAGCGCAGAACCGCCAAACCGGATTTACGCCTTCGTGCGCAAGCACGGATGCGCTTGCGTGGCTTTGCTGGAACCCGCCGATGCGGATTTCCGTAAAGGCACAAAAACGGAGAACACCAAATGAACACTATAGATTGTAGCTCTATAGGGCGCAATGGGATGTCATCTTGGTTTTTGAGAGGAAACCATAGGTGGCGGCTGGGAACTCATTGGCGAAGGCGTTGAAGACAGTCAGAAAGGCGCGTGGCTTGAGCCAGGAAGCCTTCTCTGACGTGTCCAGCCGCACCTATATGAGTACCCTGGAGCGCGACCTCAAGAGCCCGACTCTGAATAAGCTGGCCGAGCTGTGCGAGGTGATGGAGATCCATCCGCTCACGCTGCTGACGCTGGCCTTTGCGGGCGACAGCCCGCGCAAGGCCGACGAGCTGCTGGCGCAGGTGCGCCGGGAGCTGGAGGCGGTGTTGAGCGAACGCGATACGGCGAAGCCGCGCGCGTGATGCGGTGATGTGCTGCTATTAGCAGCGCAGCGCCCCGCCGCGATGGGCGGGGCGCTGCGGCGGTCACGCCGCCTGGGGCTTGCTGCGCGACCAAATCAGGTCGTGCGTGCCGTCCTCGCCTTCGATCAGGCGGGCATAGACCGGAGCCGGGAACGAAGGATCGTCGAGGGTCACGGACTTGTATTCCCGCCCGGCCTCGCTGGTCTTGTTCCACGCCGCGCCGATGTCGTGGCCAGCGGCCTGGAGGCGGAAGTCGGGAGCGTTCTCGCTGCTGCCCTTGTCGTTGGGAACCAGCTTGACCTTGACGTTGAGCGTCAGGGTCTTGATGGCGCCCGTGTAGGAGCC
>DAIMZU010000425.1:0-3619 GCA_036733845.1 Ramlibacter sp. | reverse complement strand
GGTCCTTGGGATGTGGGGGCGGGCGGGCGCGGTGCGCCGGCGGCGCGGCCGGCCAGTGTAACGGTGCGCCATGCCCATCCGGGCTCACTTGTGGCGCGCCAGCTGCCCCGACCAGCGCTGGGCCAGCGGCTGCAGGCGGGCCAGCTGCCCCACCAGCTCGGCGCCTGTTGGCGTGATCCGGTAGCCGTCGCCGTCATGGCGCAGCAAATCGGCGTCGCGCAGTTCCTTGATGCGGGTGTTGAGGGTGTTGGGCGTGATCCCGCCCACGCTGTCCTGCAGCAGACGAAAGGTTTGCGGATGACCATCGCGCAGCGCCCATAGCACGCGCATGGCATACCGCGCCTCGAGCAAGGCAAGCAGCTGGGTGATGGCGAGAGCGGCCTTGGCGGTCATGGGCAGGGGCTGCGGCGCCGCCGTTGCGGCGCTCGCAGCACAGTGTACGGACCGCATGCTACATAAACAATAGCGTATCCGAAGAAAAACCCTGCGCCGCTGCGGCCTGTCCCGGCGCCGCAACGCGGCGCACTGGCTCATCCGCAGGGAGGCTGGTAGACCTTTCGCAGGAGGCGCAGCAGTGTCTTGAGCTCAGCCGCGGTCAACTCGCTGGCGGCCTCGCTTTCGAGCTCGGTGGCGGTGACCTCGGCCGCCTCGATCAGCGCCTGGCCGGCGGTGGTGAGGTGAAGGCCCTGCGCTCGGCCGTCGCGCGGATGGGGCTGGCGGTTGACCAGGCCGCGCCTTTCCAGCGCGTTGACGAGCCCGACCAGGTTGGGCGGGAGGATGCCGAGGCTGGCGCACAGTTGCCGGGAGGTGATGCCCGGGTTGTGCCGCACCAGCGACAGCACGGAAAAATCGACCGGCTTGAGCCCGTGTGGCGCCATCCGCTCGAGAAAGACGTCGATCACCGCCAGGGACGCCCGGCGGGCGTTGTAGCCCAGCAGGCTCTCGAGGTAGGAGGTGTCGACCTCGTCGACGCAGGGCCAATCGCTGCGGGTCGTCATGGCTGCGGATTCGTGGGAAGGGGCCCGGTCCCGGGAGCCGGGACGCCAGGCGCATCGTGCGGCGCCTGCCGCCCTTCGGCTTCGACCAGCCCCAGGCGCAGTTCGAACTCGGGCCAGATCCAGCGCCAGAAGGCTTGCGCGGGCTCCTGCCAGCGCGCCGGTGCCCCGGCCGGCGCCATGCGGGACCAGGCCCAGGCCATCAGCAGCAGGGCGGTGGCCCGAAGGTAGTCGCCCGCAACCCAGTAAGGGGCCTGCGGGTCGGATCCGGCACGCCGGGCGATGTCGCGGGTGGCCTGCAACAGGCGCCGCCCGCCCTCGCGCAGCCGGTCCTTGTCCGCCCCCGACAGCTCGCCGGCCAGCCGCTCGAGCACCCGGGCGAGCCCCGCGCCGCCGTCGGGCAGCACCTTGCGCACCAGCAGGTCGATCGCCTGGATTTCATTGGTGCCCTCGTAGATCATGGCGATGCGGGCGTCGCGCACGATCTGCTCAACGCCCCACTCGCGCACGTAGCCGTGCCCGCCGAAGACCTGCAGGCAGTCGCTGGCGCCGTGGAATCCCTGGTCGGTCCAGGCGGCCTTGAGCACCGGCGTGAGGAGACCGGCCCACAGCTGCGCGGACTCGCGCCGGCCGGCGTCCGGATGCTGGCGGGCCAGGTCGAGCTCGATGCCGGTCTGGTAGGCGAGCAGTCGCCCCGCATCCACCCAGGCCTGCTGCGTCTGCAGGATCCGGCGCACCGCCGGGTGGCCCTCGATGGGGTCGGCCGCGTGGTTCGCATCGCGCGGGCCGGGCACGCGCATCTGGCGGCGCTCGGCGGCGTAGGCCCGGGCCAGCTGCAGCGCGGCGTCCAGCAGGCCGACACCCTGCAGGGCGACGTGCAGGCGGGCGGCGTTCATCATGAGGAACATCGCCGCCAGCCCGCGGTGCGGCTCGCCCACCAGCCAGCCGATCGCCTCGTCGAAGCGCATGGCGCAGGTGGGGCTGCCGTGCAGGCCCATCTTTTCCTCGATCCGGTCGCACCAGGCGGCATTGCGCTTGCCGTCCTGCAGCACCTTGGGCACCAGGAACAGAGACAGCCCCTTGGGGCCTGCCGGCGCGTCCGGCAGGCGGGCGAGCACCAGGTGGACGATGTTGTCGGTGAGGTCGTGCTCGCCGCCGGAGATGAAGATCTTGCTGCCGGACACGCGGAAGCTGCCATCCGGCTGCGGGCGCGCGACGGTGCGCACCAGTCCCAGGTCGCTGCCTGCGTGCGACTCGGTCAGGCACATGGTCGCCAGCCACTCGCCGCTTGCGATCTTCGGCAGCCAGGCGTCGCGCAGTGCTCCGCTGCCGTGGTGGCGCAGGCACTCGTAGGCCCCGTGCAGCAGGCCCGGTGCCATGGTCCAGCCGTGGTTGGCGGCACTGAGCCACTCGTACAGCACGCCTTCGAGCACCCACGGCAGGCCCTGTCCGCCGTCCTCGGGCGCACAGGAAAGCGCGGGCCATCCGGCCTGCCAGAAGGCCTGGTAGGCCTCGCGGAACCCGGGCGGGGTGGTCACGCGGCCCGCCTCGAAGCGGCAGCCCGGCGCATCGCCGGCCTGGCGCAGCGGGGCCACCACGCCGCCGACGAAGCGGGACGCTTCGTCCAGCACCTGGCGCATCAGGTCGGCGTCGGATGCCTCGGCGCCAGCGGCGGGCGCAAGCTGGCCCGGCGCATCGAGCACCTGCAGCAGCAGGTGGAGGTTGTCGGCGAGGGGAGGCTGGTAGTCCATGGTCGTCGGGCGGGGGGTCAGGCCTGGGGACGCAGGGTGAAGGGCAGCCGGCCTTCGTGCAGGTCCTGCACCAGGGCATCGCGGTGCTTGAGCACGGCGCGCTGGTTGATGGAGCCCTTGTCCGTCACCTCGCCGAGGTCGATGGACGGCGGCTCGTGCAGCAGGTGCAGCAGCGCAATGCGGTTCGCGCTCCCGGTGCCCGAAGCGGCCAGGGTGTCGAGCACGCCCTGGAAATGGGCCTGCACCGGCGCGCTTTCGAGCACCTGCTGCAGCGGCGCATCGGCCGGAAGCCCGGCCAGGCGGCGCACTGCCGTCGTGGGGAACACCAGGGCCCCGACCTCGCGCCGGTTGAGCCCGGTGATGACGGCGTCCTGGATGTAGGGCGCGCCGGCCGCGATGATCTTTGCGCGAAGCGGCCCGACGCTGACGAAGGTCCCCGTCGCGAGCTTGAAATCCTCGGCGATGCGGCCGTCGAACCTCAGGCCCTTGTGCGGGTCCTGCGGGTCGATCCACTGCACGGCGTCGCCGGTGGAAAAGAAGCCTTCATCGTCGAAGTGCTCGCGCGTGACGGCCTCGTCGCGCCAGTAGCCGGGCGTGATGTTCGGGCCCTTGTAGCGCACCTCGACCTTGCCGTCCACCGGCACGAGCTTGAGCTCGACGCCGGGGGTCGGAACGCCCAGGTAGCCGGACTTCACTTCCGGGCTGGTGATGAAGATGGCGAAGGGCGCGGACTCGGTCATGCCCAGCCCGGTGCCCATGACGATGCGCTCGCCGATCTCGGCTTCCTGCACCTCGTGCAAGGTGTCCCAGACCGGCTGCGCCAGCGCCGCGCCGGCATAGAAGAACATGCGCACGCGCGACAGCAGGGTGCGA
>DAIMZU010000424.1:0-3620 GCA_036733845.1 Ramlibacter sp. | reverse complement strand
TGCTCGCCTTCATGACCTGACCGACCAGCGCGTTGAAGGCCTTGTCCTTGCCGGCCTTGAACTGTGCGACGTTGTCCGGGTTGGCTGCGATCACCGCGTCGACCATGCGCTCGAGTTCGCCGCTGTCCTGCATCTGCCGCAGGCCGCGGGCTTCGATGACCGCGTCCACGTCCTGCCCCTCGCCGTTCCACAGGGCGTCGAACACCTGGCGTGCGGCATTATTGGAGAGGGTGCCGTCGCTCACGCGGCGGATCAGCGCCGCCAGCAGGGACGGCGTGACCGGCGCCTGGTCGATGGTCAGCTCACCGGCGTTCAGGCGGCGCGACACCTCGCCCATGACCCAGTTGCTCGCGAGCTTGGGCTGGCCGCTCTGCCGGGCGGCGTCTTCGAAGTACGCTGCCATCGCCTTGCCCTGCGTGAGCGTGGCGGCGTCGTACTCCGGCAAGCCCCATTCGGCGACCCAGCGTTGCGCCATGGCGCGCGGCAGCTCCGGCATGTCCGCGCGAATGCGATCGACCCATGCGGCCTCGATCACGAGCGGCGGCAGGTCGGGGTCGGGGAAGTAGCGGTAGTCGGCCGCATCCTCCTTGGTGCGCATGGCGCGGGTCTCGCCGGTGTCCGGGTCGAACAGCACCGTGGCCTGCTCGATCGCGCGCCCGTCCTCGAGTTCGCCGATCTGCCAGCGCACCTCGTAGTCGATGGCCTGCTGCATGAAGCGGAAGCTGTTGAGGTTCTTGATCTCGCGGCGGGTGCCGAGCGCCCCCCCCGGACGCCGCACGGACACGTTGGCGTCGCAGCGGAAGCTGCCCTCCTGCATGTTGCCGTCGCAGATGCCGATCCAGGTGACGATCTTGTGCAGTTCCCGCGCATACGCCACCGCCTCGTCGGACGAGCGCATGTCCGGCTCGGTCACGATCTCCAGCAGCGGCGTGCCCGCCCGGTTCAGGTCGATGCCGGACTGGCCGATGAAGTCCTCGTGCAACGACTTGCCGGCGTCCTCCTCGAGGTGGGCGCGCACCAGCCGCACCGACTTCTTCTCCTCACCCAGGAAGAACTCGACGACGCCGCCCTGCACCACCGGGATCTCGTACTGCGAGATCTGGTAGCCCTTGGGCAGGTCCGGGTAGAAGTAGTTCTTGCGCGCGAAGATGCTGCGCGGCGCCACGTGCGCGCCGATCGCCAGCCCGAAGCGGATGGCGCGTTCGACCGCGCCCTTGTTCATCACCGGCAGCGTGCCGGGCAGCGCCAGGTCCACCGGCGAGGCCTGCGTGTTCGGCTCGGCGCCGAACTGCGTGGGCGAGCGGCTGAAGATCTTGCTTTGCGTGGAAAGCTGCGCGTGCGTCTCGAAGCCGATGACGACTTCGTAGCCGTGAATGAGCTTGGGGCTGGACATCAGAAACCCTCCGGCCGGCGGAGGTGGAAATCGGTCGCCTGCTGGAAGCGGTGGGCGGCGCGGAGCAGCTGGCCCTCGCCGAAGTAGTTGCCGATCAACTGCAGCCCCACCGGCATGCCTTGCGCGAAGCCGCAGGGGATGCTCATGCCGGGCAGGCCCGCGAGCGACGCGGGCAGCGTGAAGATGTCGGCCAGGTAGTCGGCCAGCGGATCGTTGCCGTGCTCGCCGATCTTCCACGCCACGCTGGGCGCCACCGGCCCGGCGATGACGTCGCACTGCCTGAAGGCATCCTGGAAGTCGTCGGCGATCATGCGGCGGATCTTCTGCGCCTGCAGGTAGTAGGCGTCGTAGTAGCCGTGCGAGAGCACGTAGGTGCCCACCATGATGCGGCGCTGCACCTCCAGCCCGAAGCCTTCGGCGCGGGTGCGCTTGTACATGTCCAGGAGGTCGCCGTACTGCTTCGCGCGGTGGCCGAACTTCACGCCGTCGAAGCGGGAGAGGTTCGAGCTCGCCTCGGCCGGCGCGATGATGTAGTAGACCGGGATGGCCATGTCGGTGCGCGGCAGCGAGATCTCCACCCGCTTGGCCCCCAGCTTCTCGTACTGCGCCAGCGCCGCGTCGATCGCCGCGCGGACGTCCGGGGCCACCCCTTCGGCGAAGAACTCCTTCGGCACGCCGATGCGCAGGCCCGCGAGGGAGCCGTCGAGTGAGCGCGTGAAGTCCTCGGCGGGAACATCGAGCGAGGTCGAATCGCGGTCCGGATCGGGCCCGCAGATCGCCGACAGCAGCAGCGCGCAGTCTTCCGCGCTGCGCGCCATGGGGCCGGCCTGGTCCAGGCTGGAGGCGTAGGCGATCATCCCCCAGCGCGAGGCGCGGCCGTAGGTCGGCTTGATGCCGGTGATGCCGCAGAAGGAGGCCGGCTGGCGGATGGAGCCGCCCGTGTCGGTCCCCGTGACGGCCGGGGCCAGGCGGGCGGCCACGGCCACGGCGCTGCCGCCGGAGGAGCCGCCCGGGATGCGGCTCGTGTCCCAGGGGTTGCGCGCCACGCCATAGGCGGAGTTCTCGTTGGACGAGCCCATGGCGAACTCGTCGCAATTGAGCTTGCCCAGGCTGACGGCACCTGCCTGCGCGAGGCGGGTGACGACGGTGGCGTCGAAGGGCGATCGGTAGCCCGCCAGCATGCGCGAGCCGGCCGTGGTGGGAAAGTCCCGGGTGACGAAGACGTCCTTGTGCGCGATGGGCACCCCGAGCAGCGCGGCGGTGTCGCCGGCGGCGAGGCGCTCGTCGGCGGCCCGTGCCTGCGCCAGGCTCACTTCGGGATCGGTCGCCAGGAACGCGCCCAGTGCGGCATGCCGCTCGATGCGGGCCAGGAAGTGGCGGACGGCTTCGACCGCGGACAGCTCGCGGGATTTCAGCTTCGCGGCCAGGCCGGTGACGCTCAGTGAGTGCAGCTCGCTCATTCGATCACCCGCGGAACGAGGTAGAGCCCGCCTTCGACGGCGGGTGCGCTGCGCTGGTTGGCCTCGCGGTCGACCGGCTCGCCGGGCTGGTCGTCCCGCAGGCGCAGGGCCACCTCCTGGAAAGCCTCGACCGGGTGGGCGAGCGGCGCCAGGCCGGTGGTGTCGACCGCGCGCATGCGCTCGACCAGGCCGAAGAAATCGTTGATCTGCGAGCGCATGCGCTCGCGCTCGTCGTCATGCAGGTCGAGCCGCGCGAGCAGCGCGATGCGTCGGATGTCGTCGGGGGTGAGTGCCATGGGTGGAAGCAAGGGCGGAGAACAAGGCGCCGGCGGGTGCGGAGGGCCCGGCCGGACGAGGCGATCGGGTATTATCCCGCCTTCGGGTGAGCCGGCCGGCCGCTGCATGGCAGCGTCGCGGCGCCACCGAAACGGCCGCGACTGCGGCCGCTTTCGCAAGAATACGAGGACTTCCCCATGTTCGGAGCTTTCCGACGCTATTTTTCCACCGACCTGGCCATCGACCTGGGGACTGCCAACACCCTGATCTACGTCCGGGACAAGGGCATCGTGCTGGACGAGCCCTCGGTGGTGGCGATCCGCCACGAGGGAGGCCCGCAGGGCAAGAAGACCATCCAGGCGGTCGGCCGGGAGGCCAAGGCCATGCTGGGCAAGGTCCCGGGCAACATCGAGGCCATCCGCCCCATGAAGGACGGCGTCATCGCCGACTTCACCGTCACCGAGCAGATGCTCAAGCAGTTCATCAAGATG
>DAIMZU010000423.1:0-3632 GCA_036733845.1 Ramlibacter sp. | reverse complement strand
CCGGGGCCGGTGGTGCAGGGCCCCCTGCGCGTCGGCGCCGACGCCATGCGGGTCGTCGCGCCTGTGATGCCCGCGGTCGCTGCCCGCTGACGCGTGCAGGCATGCGGCGCTGCAACATGGCGCTGCAGTCCGACATGGGCGCGTCCATGTTGCCGACTCTTACATCCCGGTACCCGGACTAACTTGGAGGCAACAGCAAAGGGAGGTTCCCATGCGCCGCGACTTCAACGCCCTCGACGTTCTCCGTGTCCCCACCGCTGGTTCCTTGGAAGCCTGCGATGAATCGCTGGAGTCGGACGGCCATGATGAAGGCTACTGCCCCGTCAGGCTGCTGAACCATTTCGCGCTGCTGATGGCGGGGCAGGGGCGTTGCATCAGCACGGCACTGATGCTGGCCGACCGGGAATATGCCATGTGGCAGCTCGCGCGGGCCTACGCGACGGATGACCCCGAACTGCGCGCCCTTGCGAGTCGCCTGTTTCCCTGGCTTGAAGGCCGCGCGACGCACTGAGAGGCCCTGTGGCCAGGACCTTCTCAGGTCTCGGCGCCCTCCACCAGGAAGCGCACCCGACGTTGCCCCTGCCACTCATCGGCGTCGAGGCGGAAGGCCAGGCGAGCACGGCCCGGCAGCGGCTCGGTGCGGCCGAACCACACCGCGTCCACGGGCTGCCCCTGGTGACGAAGTTTCAGTTGAAGGTGCCGCTCGCCGACCAGGCGCTGTGAAACGATCTCCACCTCTTCGCTGAACACCGGCGGTGCAAAGCCCTGGCCCCAGACTTCATGGTGCAGGACGTCCACCAGCTCCACCCGCCGGTACTCGGGTGCGAGCGGGCCGTCGGTGTCGAGCCGCCGCTGCAGCGTACCCGCGTCCAGCCACTCGCTGGCCACCTGCACCAGCGCCTGCTCGAAAGTCTCCAGGTGCTCCTCGGCGACCGTGCAGCCAGCCGCCATGGCATGCCCACCGAAACGCAGGAGCACGCCGGGGTGCCGCTTGGCCACCAGGTCCAGCGCATCGCGAAGGTGGAAGCCAGGGATGGACCGGCCCGACCCCTTCAGCTCGTGCTCCTTGCCGGGGGCCTGGCTGGCGGCGAAGACGAAGGCCGGCCGATGGAACTGCTCCTTCAGGCGCGAGGCCACGATGCCGACGACGCCTTCGTGGAATTCCGGGTCGAACACGCAGATGGCCGGCGGCGGCTGCTCGCCAGGCTCGAACAGGGCCTGCGCAGCCTCCAGCGCCTGCTCGCGCATGCCGGCCTCGATGTCGCGGCGCTCCCGGTTGATGCCGTCGAGTGTCGCCGCGAGTTCGGCGGCGCGGGCCGGATCGTCCGTGAGCAGGCATTCGATGCCCAGCGTCATGTCCGCCAGGCGGCCCGCGGCGTTGATGCGCGGCCCGACGGCGAAGCCGAAGTCGAAGGCGGTTGCGGTGGCGGGGCGGCGGCCGGCCACCTCGAACAGCGCCGCCAGCCCGCAGGGCAGGGCGCCCGCGCGGATGCGGCGCAGGCCCTGGGCCACCAGGCGCCGGTTGTTCGCGTCCAGGCGCACCACATCGGCGATCGTGCCCAGCGCCACCAGCGGCAGCAGGGCATCGAGCCGGGGCTGGCTGGCCGCGTCGAAGTGGCCGCGCGCGCGCAATTCCGCACGCAGCGCCAGCAGCACGTAGAACATCACCCCTACGCCGGCAATGCACTTGCTCGGGAAGCCGCATCCGGGCTGGTTGGGGTTCACGATGACCGCCGCGAGAGGCAGGGCGGGCCCGGGCAGGTGATGGTCGGTGACCACCACCTGCAGGCCCAGCGCATTGGCGGCGGCCACGCCGTCGACGCTGGCGATGCCGTTGTCGACCGTGATGAGCACATCGGCCCCGCGCTCGTGAACGCGCCGCGCGATGGATGCGGTCAGTCCATACCCGTCGGCGACGCGGTCCGGCACCAGGTAGTCGACATGTTGCGCGCCGAGCAGGCGCAGCCCGCGCATGCCGACCGCGCAGGCGGTGGCGCCGTCGCAGTCGTAGTCGGCGACGATGCACAGGCGGCGGCCGGCGGTGATGGCGTCCGCCAGGAACACCGCGGCCTCGCGGCAGCCGTGCAGGTCCGCCGGCGGGAGCAGGCGGGCCAGGGCGTCATCGAGCTCGCCCTTGTCCTGTACGCCGCGGGCGGCGTACAGGCGCGCGAGCAGCGGATGGACGCCCGCCTGTTCCAGCGCCCAGGCGGCACGGGGGTTCACGTCACGGGTGATGATCTTCATAGGGTCTCGAGAATGTGGGCGGGCGAGGCGGCGGGCCGAAACAGCCGCGCCATGCGCGCGCCCCAGCCCGCCGGCACGGCGGACCAGGTCCGTGCATGCGCATCGCCGCAGAGCGTGAGGCGCAGGGGTTCACTGCGGTCGAGGGCCTGCGCAAGCGGAGCGATGACCTGCGCATCGAGTTCCTGCCAGGCCCGCGCCCACGCCAGGACATCCGACTGCAGGGCCGCGGCGCGAAGCCGGTCGTCGATGCGAATCGGCGGTTGCGGCGAGGCCGCGGGTGCGGAAGGCAGGGCGCCGGCGCCGCTCACCCAGAACGAATTGACCGGCGCCAGGCCGGCGGCCTCCCGCGCCGCGTTGGCCGGGTGGGTGTAGAGCAGCATCTGCATCTCCTGCTGCAGCCGCCGCAGCGGCCGGGCGGGCGCTGATCGCGGCAGCCAGTCGTCCACGGTGGCGCCGGACACCCGGTCCAGGGACGCGCAGGCCAGCCCTTCCAGCAGCGCGCCGCGGGCACGCCAGCGAAGGGGATCGACCCATTCGAGGGTCAGCCCGTCTTCCTGGAAGTAGGGCTGCATGGCCTGCAGCATCGCGCGGGAGTCGGCCTCGGAGAGTTGCAGCGTGACCGGGTCGGCCATGACGATTCGGTCGCGGCCGACCTGCCAGTGGCAGGGTGTCAGCCACGCATGGACCTCGGCGCCCGGATCGCCCCCGGCCTGGCGCAGGTCCCAGGCGGCCCAGGGGATGGCGCCGTCGCCCTGCCACAGGCCGTGCAGCCGCGCCAGGATGCGCTCGTGCGGGGGGGAAAGGTCCTGCGGCTGGCCAGCGTCGGTGCCGGAGTCCGCCAGCCGCGCCAGCAGCCGCGCGAGGTGGGGCAGTGCCAGGCCGGGCAGGGCCTCCCGGAAGCCGGGGGCGACGCGGAAGGCATGGGGAATGAGCAGGTGGACGCCGTCGGACACACCGCTATTGTCCCGGATGCCACAATGGCGTCCCTCCCATCTTCCGATTTTCGGTTCCCTCCACTGCGCGGCATGCGACTTCCGTACGAACTGCTCCTGGGCTGGCGCTACACCCGCGCAGGCCGGGCCACCCGCCGCAACGGCTTCATCTCGTTCATCTCCGGCGTGTCCATGCTGGGTATCTCCCTGGGCGTCGCGGCCCTGATCATCGTGCTGTCGGTCATGAACGGCTTCCAGAAGGAAGTGCGCGACCGCATGCTCGGCGTGGTCTCCCACATCGAGATCTACGGTCCTGGCGGCGGTGTCCTGCCCGACCTGCAGCGCTCGCTCGACGAAGCCACGCGCCATCCGCAGGTGCGCGCGGCCGCGCCCTTCGTCGCCGCGCAGGCGCTCATCGCCCGCGGCGAGGACATGCGCGGCACCCTGGTGCGCGGG
>DAIMZU010000422.1:0-3635 GCA_036733845.1 Ramlibacter sp. | reverse complement strand
TCTGGTGGGTGACGAGCAGCAGCATGGCTCAGGCGCCAACGCTTTCGCGCGACTCGTCGGTCAGCGTGAAGTACCGGCCAGCCAGTTCATCCGACAGCCGCCATGCCGCATCCCCACAGGCTGCCAGGACGGCACGAAGGGCGGCGTGGCCGCCGGTGGCGTCGCACAGGGCCTCCAGCGACCAGCGGTGCGGGTCAGGCAGGCTGGAATGGACCGGCTCCATGCTGCCCTGTGCCTGCCCCTCCAGCCTCGCCAGGCGGCCTCGCAGGGTCTGCAGCACCCAGGCCAGCGAGCGCGGGTTGTCGGGATCGAGCACCAGCAGGTCCACCAGGGCCACGAGGTCGTACCGTTTCTGGTGCAGGCGCCGGAAAGTCAGGCTGCTGTCGAACATCGCCAGCAGGGCGTCGAAGCCGGCGTCGTCGCGGGCCGCGCCGGTCTCGAAACCGCTGGCCAGCGCGCCCGAGAGAAACCCCAGGCGTTCCAGGTGCCGTCCGACCGACAGCAGCCGCCACCCGTTGTCGCGGGTCATGCGGTCGGTCTGGGCGCCGGTGATGGCGGCGGTGTGCGCAGACAGCCGCTCGAGCACGCTCAGCGCTTCCACGGCGCTGTCCTCGTCGTCAGGATTCAGGCCGGCGCAGGCCCGCTCGAACGTCTGGACGCACCGCTCGATCTCGTTCCACTGGTCCAGGGACAGCCGCTCGCGCACCGCCGAGGCCGCGCCCCGCATGGCCATCAGGTTGAAGCCGACGCTGGTCGAGCGGCTGTCGGCCAGTCCCGCCAGCAACGCGCGCTCGAAGGCGCGGCCGGGCGGAAGGGGCGCCGGCAGTTCCGGCGGTACCAGGCCCTGCGTGGTGGCCATCGCATGCAGCCACGCGAGCAGGGGCCGGGCGTTCTGTCCCTCGCCGCCGAAGCTTTCGAGTGCGAGTCGGGCGAGCCGGACGGTGTTCTCGCAACGTTCGGTGTAGCGGCCGAACCAGAACAGGTTCTCCGCCGCGCGGCTGGTGACCACCCGCTGGCGGCGGGCCACCACCGCGGCGGGCGAGGCATCGGGGGCGAGAAGGGTGGTCCGGTCGACCTCGCCGCGCGTGAGCACCCAGGTGTCGGCGCTGCTGCCGCCCCGCTGCATGGAGGCGATGTCCTGGGAGGCGCCGGCCAGGCGCGCCAGGCCGCCGGGCAGCACCCGCCAGCCGCGCGGGCCATCGGCCACCGCGAAGACCCGCAACATGAGCGATCGCATCGCCATGCGCTGGTCCTTCCAGGTCGGCATCTGCGACAGCGGCAGCCAGGACTGCACGGTGTGCAGGTCGGGGCGGTGCCGGATCTCGTCGGACAGCCGCGAGAGCTCTGCCGCTGACAGCGAGTGGCCGAGCACCGCCTCGGCCCCGCCCCCGCCGAGCGTCGACTTGATCACGCCCTGCGCAAGCTGCGGCAGCACCGATTCGAGCGCCGCCTGCTCACCGCACCACCAGGTCGCCACGCTGGGCAGCATCAGCTCTTGCCCGAGCAGCTTGCGCGAGATGGCCGGCAGGAAACCGAGCAGGCCAGGCGATTCCAGGAAGGCCGAACCCGGTGCGTTGGCGACCAGGACGTGCCCGGCCCGGATGGCCTGTAGCAGGCCCGGCACGCCCAGGCGCGAGTCCGGCCGAAGCTCCAGCGGGTCCAGGAACTCGTCGTCGAGCCGCTTGAGGACGCCATGCACCGGCTCCAGGCCGCCCAGCGTCTTGATGTACAGGCGCTGGTCACGCACGGTCAGGTCGCTGCCCTCGACCAGCGCCAGGCCCAGGTAGCGGGCGAGGAAGGCGTGCTCGAAGTAGGTCTCGTTGTAAGGTCCCGGTGTCAGGAGGACGATGCGCGGGGGCTCCCCGTGAGCCGGGCACTGCGCGCGAAGTGCTTCGACCAGCGCGCTGTAGGTCGCCGCCAGGCGCTGCACGCGGAGTTCGGCAAAGGCCTGCGGGAACAGCCGGGAGATGATCAGCCGGTTCTCCAGCAGGTAGCCCAGGCCCGAGGGCGCCTGCGTGCGCTGGGACACGACCCACCATTGCCCGCCCGCATCGCGCGCGAGGTCGAAGGCCGCCACCTGTAGGCGCCGGCCGTGGGCGGGCTGCACGCCATGCATGGGGCGCAGGTAGCCGGGATGGCCCAGCACCAGGGCCGGCGGCAGCAGGTTAGCCGACAGGAGGGCCTGCGGACCGTAGGCGTCGTCGAGGATCCGCTCGAGCAGGTCGATCCGCTGGAGCACGCCGGACTCGATGCGCTGCCAGTCCGGCGGGGTGACGATCAGCGGGAACAGGTCGAGCGACCAGGGCCGCTGCAGCCCGTCGGCTTCGGCGTACACGTTGTACGTGATGCCGTTCTCGCGGACCTGCCGCTGCAGGTTGGCCGTTCGGTGGTCGAGGTCGGCGATGCCGTCCGGCCCGAGCTGCTCGAAGAATCGTGCCCAGGCCGGCGCGAGCGGCCCGCCGGCCGGCGTGTGCGCTGCCGCGGTCCGGGCCCGCAGTTCGTCGAAGTGCCCGGGCGCGGCCGGTGGCGCCAGCGACGCGGCGAGTTCGATGGGCGACTCGCTGCCGGCGGCTTCGGCAAAAAGCGAGGGTGTCGGGGACAGGGGGATCACTATCCTTCGGATTGTTGCATCTTGCGCTCATCCGTCCACGGCGGGACGAAGGTGTGCCGTCAGTCAAAACTGAAGGAATAGATCAGGTCCACGCCCGATCGGTCGCCGGCCTCCGCACGCAGGGTCAGCCGCTGGGAGAGCTGGTAGTACACGAACAGCGTGCCGATCGCACCCGCGAGACTGCGCTCGTAGGCCGCGTAGAAGTTGTCGGCAAAGCGACGGCCGAGCGTGATGGCCGCGCCATCCGGGCCGTCGCGGCGCACCGACAGCTCGTCAAGGCCGAATCGCTGGGCCAGTCCGGGTCCCTGGCCGCCCCCCGTCCGCTGGGTGAACAGTGCCAGGGCCGCACGCTGGAGCAGGGCCGTCTCGGCGCCGCCTTCGGCCGCCGGACGTCCGAGTACCAGCCAGGACAGGGCCTGCGCCTCCGGCAGTTGCGGCTCCGAATAGAGCCTCACCACCGGCGCCTGGGCGGTGCCGCTGATCTGGACGCCGACGCGCTGCGCCTGCGTGACGGTGGGCCGGATCGCGATGATGTCCAGTGCGGGATTGTCGGCCGGCCCCGTGAAGCGCAGCTCGCCGCGGTCGATGTCCAGGCGCTGGCCGAACGCGAGGTAGTTGCCGTCGACCCGCACGAGCCCGGACAGCCGTGGCTGGGCCAGGTCCGTTCCGCCAGCGCGCACCTGTCCGCCCAGCCGCACCTCGGCGCCGCGCCCGCTCACCCGGAAGTCCTGGCCCAGGTCGACGGCGACGTCGATGGACACGGGGCGGCCGCCGGTGCCGTTGCCATTGCGCGGGTCCCGCAGCACGACGCCCTCGGGCAGGTTACGGACGACCACGTCGTCCGACAGCCGGGGCGCGGACTCTTCCGGGAGCACGATGCGGGCGCGGTCGACGCGCAGGCTGCCGGCCACCCGCGTGGCGGCCGAGGGATCCATGGCCGCCTGGACACCTCCGGAGACGGTCACCTGCCGGTCGCTTCGCACGCTCGCCCGCAGCCGGTCCAGCTGCGCGTCCACGCGGAGCT